>JAYSUN010000145.1:0-5651 GCA_043719045.1 Hyphomicrobiaceae bacterium
TTCACCCCCAAGATACTGGTGCGGCTCTGGCGAACTCGTTAGCGTTGCCCCTGTAGCCCCTGATGCGAGGACTCCACATGGCGAAAACGACCGTCAGCCTCAGCGACAAGTTCGACCTTGGCGACACTCACCAGTTACTGACCGGCACTCAGGCCGTCGTCCGCTTGATGTTGATGCAACGGGCCAAAGACGTGGCGGCGGGCATGAATACGGCAGGTTTCGTTACCGGCTATCGAGGCTCACCGATTGCAGGACTGGAAGGCGCTTTTCAGCGGGTCGGCAAGCTGCTCACAGAGAACCATTTGGTTTTCCAATCGGGGCTGAATGAGGACTTAGCTGCAACCGCCATCTGGGGCTCGCAACAGGTTGGTCTTTATCCAGAAGAAGCCAAGTACGATGGCGTATTTTCAATTTGGTATGGCAAAGGCCCTGGCGTTGATCGTACCGGCGACGTATTCCGCCATGCAAACCACGCAGGCACCTCCGGCAAAGGTGGCGTCATTGCCCTGATGGGCGATGATCACACCTGCGAAAGCTCGACTTCGGCACACCAATCCGAATTCGCCATGGTCGACTACATGATCCCTGTGTTCAACCCGGCCGGTGTCCAAGAGATCCTCGACTACGGCATCCACGGCTTTGCCTTGTCACGTTTCGCTGGAGTCTGGGTCGGCTTAAAATGCGTCAAAGACAACATCGAAAGCACGGCAACAGTCGATGGTCGCCTGGAGCGCGTGACTCCTGTTTTTCCGAGTGATTTCGTGCTGCCCCCCGGCGGTCTCAGCATTCGTCTCGGGGATCAGGCCCTCGCCAAAGAAGCCCGTTTACACGACTACAAACGCGACGCGGTTCTGGCCTACGCGCGCGCCAACAAACTCGACAAGATCATCTGTTCCGGCGGCGCTAATCCAAAGATCGGCATCATCACTACCGGCAAAAGCTATCTCGACGTCCGCCAAGCTATGGAGGAACTCGGCATTGACGAGGTCGAAGCCAACAAACTGGGCCTGCGACTCTACAAAGTCGCCATGCCCTACCCGATGGAAACTCAGGGGTTGGAAAAGTTTGCCGAGGGCCTTGATCTGATCATCGTGGTCGAAGAAAAGCGCTCGCTTCTCGAAGTGCAAGTGAAAGAAGAACTTTACAACACCAAACATCGCGCGCAAGTCGTCGGCAAAAAAGACGAGAGCGGCAAGAATTGGTTGTTCCACGCTAAGGGCGCGCTCGATCCAACGCAGATCGCCGTACAAATCGGCGAGCGGATCATCACGCATTGCAGCGGCGGCCGGGTCGATGATGTCAAGGCCAAAGTGGCGGCGCTAAAGGCTTTACAGGGCAACCAACCGCACGACCCTGAGGCCGCTTCCCGTCTGCCGTATTTCTGCCCAGGCTGCCCGCACAACTCCTCGACCGTGGTGCCGGAAGGTTCTCGTGCCTATGCTGGCATTGGCTGCCACTACATGGCCCACTGGATGGACCGCCGCACTGAAGGCTTCACGCAAATGGGCGGCGAAGGTTCGAACTGGATTGGAGAAGCACCATTCGTGAAACGCAAACACGTGTTTCAAAACATCGGCGACGGCACCTACATTCATTCCGGTTCTCTCGCAATCCGCGCGGCCCACGCAGCCGGAGTTAACGTCACTTACAAGATTCTATACAACGATGCGGTCGCGATGACCGGAGGCCAATCACTGGATGGCGGCATTACCGTGCCGATGATGGTCAATCAGGTTCTGGCCGAAGGGGTCAGGAAGGTCGTCGTGGTCACCGACGAGCCGGAAAAATATCCAGTTGATAGTGGCATTCCCCAAGGCATCGGAATTTATCATCGGCGCGACCTCGATGCCGTCCAAAAGGAACTGCGCGAAATCGAGGGTGTGACAGTCCTCATCTACGATCAGACCTGTGCTGCTGAGAAACGTCGACGCCGCAAGCGTGGCTTATTCCCCGATCCCGACAAGCGCGTCCTGATCAACAGCGACGTTTGCGAAGGCTGCGGCGATTGCTCGAAAAAATCGAACTGCGTGGCCGTATCGCCGCTCGAAACGGCGCTTGGCACCAAACGCCAGATTGATCAGTCCGCTTGCAACAAAGACTTCTCTTGCGTCAACGGTTTCTGCCCAAGTTTTGTGACCGTCCATGGCGCTAAAGTGCGCAAGTCAAAAACTGGTTCCAGACCAGACACGAGCGTGTCGGCGCTGCTTGCGTCCTTGCCAATGCCGAAGCAACCGACACTCGAAAAACCATACACCATCCTGGTGGCAGGCGTCGGTGGCACCGGTGTTGTCACGATCTCAGCTGTACTCGGCCAAGCCGCACACATCGAAGGCAAAGGCTTTGGTGGCATCGATATGACCGGCCTCGCACAAAAAGGCGGCGCCGTCGCTTGCCACATGCGGGTTGCCAAATCGGCCGATGACATTCACGCCATCCGCGCAAGTGTCGCCAGCGCCGATCTCATTCTCGGCTGCGATCTGGTTGTGACGGCGTCCAATAAAATCCTGGAAACTATCAAGCCGGATCACACCGCAGTCGTGTACTCGCCGCACGAAACCAACGTCGCGATGTTCACACTCAATGCCAATTACAAACTCCCTGGCGGCGCACTCGCCCGTGCCATTGAGGACCGCGTTCGCAAAGGCCCACTCGCAGCCATCGATGCCCAACGCTATGCCGTCAAACTGTTTGGTGACAGCATCGCGTCGAACATGTTCGTGCTGGGCTATGCAGTGCAACTCGGCCATGTGCCGATCGGGCCGGAGGCCATCGAACAAGCGATTGAATTGAATGGTGCGGCAATTGAGATGAACCGCAGTGCATTCCGCGTCGGCCGACTCGCAGCCATTGACCAGGCCGCTGTTGACAAAATGATTGTCGAGACTGGCATACCCGCTTCCACCATCATCGTGGAAACGTTCGATAGCCTCCTTGCGCATCGAAAGGCCTTGCTGATCGATTATCAGGATGCAGCCTACGCCACGCGCTATGAAGTCGCTGTTCGCAAAATTGCCGAGCTTGAGAAAGCCAAAACACCCGGCCAGACCGCCCTTGCGATGGCTGCTGCAAAAGGCTTGTACAAGCTGATGGCTTACAAGGACGAATATGAGGTCGGTCGGCTCTATTCATCGCCGTCATTCAAGGCGCAACTCGACGAACAGTTCTCCAGTCACGATCGCCTCGAATTCCACTTGGCACCACCAATCCTAGCCCGCCGAGACAAAACCTCCGGCGAGCCACGCAAGCTGACGTTCGGACGTTGGATGTTACCGGTGTTCGGTTGGCTCGCTAAGGGCAAATCGCTGCGTGGCGGAAAACTCGACGTGTTTGGATATACCGCCGAACGCCGCCTCGAGCGACAGATGATCGTCAACTACGAGGGTGTCCTTGGCGAGATCGCCGAGCGCTTATCGCCCGCAAATCACAAGACCGCGGTGATGCTGGCGTTGCTGGCCCTTGACGTCAAAGGTTTTGGCCACGTCAAGCTGCAGAACTACCAAGCTGCAAAAGAGCGAGAAGCCAAGCTGTTGGCAAATCTTCGCAATCCGTCCCCGGCTTCAGCACTGCGCGCGGCGGAGTGACAGAACGTTGAAACCACAGATGCTGGAGCATCTGTGGTTTCCGTTTTCATATCAGCCGCAGGCCTTTCATGCTGATATGCCCTTCTCTTCCAACGATAATGTGGTCATGGACAGAGACGCCCAAGGGCTGGCCGGCCAACATAATCAGTTTGGTCATGTCGATATCCGCGCGCGATGGTGTTGGATCGCCAGACGGGTGATTGTGCACCAAAATGACCGCTGTAGCCGCAAGTTCCAGCGCGCGGCCAATGACCTCGCGGATGTAAACGGGCGTGTGGTCCACCGTACCGCGCTGTTGAACTTCGTCCGCAATGAGATTGTTGCGCTTGTCGAGAAACAAGATGCGGAACGCTTCTTTATTATCGAACGCGTGTGCTGCCGTCAGATAGTTAAGCACGGCTTGCCACGACGCCAGCGTATGCCGTTTTTTGATCTCTCCCTTGGTCAATCGGACTGCGGCTGCACGAATGACATGCAGTTCATCGATGATGCGTTCACCAATGCCAGGAAATTTCTTCAGCCGTTCCCGCGATGCGTTGATGACTTCTGCAAAGGTGCCGAACTCAGCCAACAATTGCTTGGCTATTGGTTTGGTATCAGCCACGGGAATGGCGTGAAAAAGGATCAACTCCAACAGCTCATAGTCCGGCAAGGCATCAGGCCCGCCCTCACGAAACCGCTGACGCAGCCGTTCTCGATGGCCTTTATTCAGATTGGGTGCCACAGCACTGGTTGTCGCGACGTCTGCCGGTGTGGCTGGATGCGACGTCACCGGGTTGCCGAACAAGCTGATCTGCACGTGCTGTGCGCGGACGGTCTCGCTATCCTCAAGGCGCCGCATCGCCTTTTTCTCGCCCTTGGCTCGCTTCTCGGTCATGTCACCTCACGCTCCAAGGCAGCAGCCAGGACGCATACGATCGAGTTCAGCCGGCCAGTTGATACGGAGGCTTATGCCATCCGCGAGGCGAGTACGTGAAGACCTCACACCCATCTTTCGTTACGCCGACGGTATGTTCGAACTGGGCCGACAACTCCCGGTCACGAGTGACCGCCGTCCAACCATCGGCTAGCACCTTAACAAACGGCTTGCCGAGGTTGATCATGGGCTCGATCGTAAACAGCATACCGGGCTTCAGCAGCATGCCGGGGCCATGGTCCTCACCTTCGTGACTGACGCGGTAATGCAAAATATTCGGCCGATCATGAAACACCGGGCCAAGGCCGTGGCCGCAGAAATCTTCGACGACCGCACACCGCTCCATCCGTGCGTAGCTTTCGATGGCTGCACCAATGTCGCCTGTAGTGCCGCCCGGTTTGACAGCTGCGATGCCACGCATCAAGCATTCGAATGTAATGTCAATGAGGCGTTGCGCTTTGCGCGAAGTTTCACCCACGCCATACATGCGGCTTGTGTCGCCGTGCCAACCGTCAACGAGCAGGGTCACATCAATGTTCAGGATATCACCCTCGCGCAATGGCTTCGGTCCGGGAATACCGTGGCAGACTACGTGGTTGATCGAGGTGCAAATCGACTTCGTATAGCCTTTATAGTTCAAAGTGGCGGGCACCGCAGTGTGGTCCATTGCGAACTGGAAAACCAACTCATCGAGGCGCAAGGTCGTCACCCCAGGCCGCACGTGCGGCACGAGCATATCCAACGCCTCAGCCGCGAGGCGACCAGCTTTGCGCATGGCAGCAAACGCATCGGGCCCATACAGTTTGACCTCTGCATCCAGGCCGGCGACAGTGCCGTTCACTTTTGCGGAATCCAAATTCATCATGAGAGCGTCATCGACGAGACGCGCTGTTTCGTCAACGGGCAGCCGCCTAGCTGCTAGAGCAACAGTGTCGCGGTCATTTAAGCCGATTGAGGGTCTTCTGCAGACCCGGATGGCGTGGTAAACACGCAGCGTGCGGCGACCGTGGGGGGCGCGGTGCAAGAGAGTGCCGCTTGTCGATGCGGATTGGCGGACGAACTGGGGAACATGCTGATGACACACATACGGCTGACTTGGCTTGCCGCAGTGCTTGCAATGGGCGGTGGGACGACAACAGTCCTGGCTCAATATA
>JAYSUN010000146.1:0-2079 GCA_043719045.1 Hyphomicrobiaceae bacterium
TCGTCGACATCACGATGATGCGATGGCGGATCGAGCGTGACTATCTGGAGTTGAAACAGGAGGTCGGGCTCGGTCACTTCGAGGGACGAGGATGGGTGGAACTCCACCACTCCAACATAAACCATTGCATATCAGATACTTAGAAGGCTTGTGATTTTTCATGTGTACCATAGGTGTGTATCACCGAGCAACTGTTGATTGGGCGCGGCTGGCGGACAACCTGTTGGATGTATCACCGTCTTCACGGAGTCTTTGCGCGGGGTTTGTTGCGAGCCCCAGGACGTTCAACCACAAGTGCACGATGACCCGCGTTCTTGGTGATTGTCTTGCTCTGCCCTTGGCGTTCCGCCCTATTGATCAAGCGGACCATTCTCATGATGGCTGCCTCCTTCCCCACGAGCCCGCGGCCACTACGCTTGCCACCGCTGGTCAGGATGGCCCGTTCGAACTGACGGTACTGGGCTGGGCTGAAGTACAGGAGGACGCACCGGGACTTCGACGTCGATGTTTCCCCACGCACCCGGGCGGCCAGTTGTGGGGCGTTGCACTCCTCGGCCCACCCCAACAACGTTTCAGCGTTCCGCGGGGTGAGCTTCTTTCCGATGATCTGGAGCTTGGTCCAGCCGATCTTCTCGAAGCGCTTGTCCGGCAATCCAAGGTCAGCCAGGCGCTTCCCCAGATCGAGCAGGTAGTACGCCTTGCGCCTGCCGATCCCAGACTGTTCGATGAACCGGCCCAGCAGGGCCTTGTCTTGGGCATAGATGGCAGCCAGAGAGCGAGCCAGCCCGGGGAAGGTGTCATCGGGTTGAGCCGACAGTTTGACGGCTGTTTGCAGCAGCTTCTCGATCCTGGTCATCGAAGCGTTTCCGATCGTGGAGAGCAACGTCGTATGGCGACCACACTGACTGATTTGCGCCAGGAGGGGAATCCTGCGTCACCAATCGAGTGTTCAAAGGCGCCAAAGGAGGAGGCACGAGTATCGTTGAAAGGTCGCTGAACAGCGGTCAACATCGGGGGTGACTACCATTCCAGTGCAGTTAACTGCACTAGAGACCGCATCAGACAGGCTGCCACACCCAGAATCCTGACGGTGACCCACGAGGACGGCCCGACACCTATTGTCCGCCCTCGGCGGGGCGCCGACCCCACAGAGCGGCAACGAGGGGATCAGATCAACCCCCGTGCAACCCCGCTAGGCCGCTCATTCCCGGGATAGCCGACGGTCTGCTGCACCGCAGCGGAACGTCGAGGAGGGCCAATAGCGACACAAGCCAGACTTGGATGATCAGACAGCATGTGCTTTTTGTGTAAGCCAGTCGACATGGTTCGATGCTACGCTTTGTTGCGCCGCAACTGGATTGGTGCACTTCTTCGCAACGAACGGTCGGTCTCGGGTGATCATCGAGCGTCACCAAGACCCTCGACGTCAACCCGCTGCCGGGCGAATCTGACCCCACTGCCGAACTCGCCGGGCAGGAACTCGCACAGCGACGCTGTGTCCGCTTACGATTATCGCGTCTCGGAGCGGCACGGGGACAACGGGCCAAAGGAACTATCGCAGCCAGAGCAGCATTTGTACCGGCCGCCGGTCAGGGCAAGCCATCAGTCCTGAGTAGGCATCGGACAGGCTTGCTGAATATTCGCACTCGACGCCGTCGACTCGCACGCTGGCAACGATGGACGATGACAGACGGGCAAGCTTGACGCGAAGCTCGCCTGTCTTCTCAAGCGGGCCATCCAGGCTGCACCAGCCGATGTGCGTCATTTTCATCGATCCGGCAAGCTCCCTCGTGTCACCCAGACGCTCGAGCTTGGCCGTCATCTCCCATTCGCCGATGTTGCCGACAATGCCGAGGATTTCCGCCGACCCAGGCACCGGAGCGTGTATCCAGAAGAGGTAGCCAGCGGTTGCTGACGGCGCCACTATGCACGCCAGCAAGATCACCAACGCTTGACGGAATCGCGGCACTTGCGCCTCCCAAGCTCGACGTTGATTACCGAAACTGGCGAGATCAGCCGAGTGATCTCGCCTCGCCCTGTCGGCTCATCCCTTCTTGGCGACGAAGGCGCGCGCCTCGG
>JAYSUN010000147.1:0-5640 GCA_043719045.1 Hyphomicrobiaceae bacterium
CGAGCAGCATAGCGGCCATGCCCCAAGCCGTGGCCGCCGACGTGCCGTTCAAGGCAGCCGGACCGATCAGAATGGCAACGCCAGCTAAGCCGATCAGAACTCCCGCGATCTTGTTGGCGGTCATGGCCTCGCCGATTGCGACGCGCAACACTAAAAGTGACATCAAAGGTGTCGTTGCATTCAACACAGCGGCAAGTCCACTTGGCACGACTTGTTGACCGTAGAAAATCAAACCGAACGGGATGATGTTGTTCAGGATCGACATGACGAAGAACTCACGCCAACCGGCCCACGTCCTTGGAAACGCGTAGCCCAGAACAAGTAGAATCGGGACCAGTGCAAGAGCCGCAATCACGCACCGGGCCAACACCAGCGTGAGTGGAGGCACTTCCTTCAGAGCGACGGCCACGAAGAAGAAAGTCCCGCCCCACAAGACTGACAGCGCGACCAGAAGCATCCAATCGCGCGAGCGCATCATGTTATCTCACAGGTTCGGTTGATCAGCGCCTGGAGATAGCGGGTGAACCGGCCGGGCGCGACCCGATTGTTGTTTATACCAGCCCGGCGAAATCTTGACTCTTTCCTCCAGGAGACTGCGGGCTGGTATGCTCTTGACTTGGCGCGCGGCCACCCGGCCAGCCCCGCGCGCGGATACCCATCCGCACAAGTCAGTGTTTGTGCGGATGGGTCTTACATGGTCCGCCTGGGTGCGGCCTCCAACAGTTCACGCAACTTTGGTGCCCAGAACTTCGCGTTTGCCGTGGTCCCGTGGCCGAATGTGTCGGGGCTGCCCGGAATCAAATAGAGCGCGCTATTTTTGATGCGTTTCAGCTCATGTTCCATAATGCCAAGCTCGGGCGGATTACGTTCATCGTCGGCTGAGTTGATGGCCAATAGATGCGCTGTGATTTTGTCGAGGAGAGGCTGGGGATTGTAATCGCGCGACGCATCCCATTGATACAGGAAGTCGTTGGCATCGGCCGTGAACGGTGCGGTCAACCGCGCATCCAACAATTTGTCCGCAGCCGCCCGGTTGGGTGCTAATTTGTAGAGCCCGGCATTGCCGCCATTGGTGCCAAGGCCATAAAACGCGCTGGCGAACTGCGCCGACTTCGGTTGGTCGGTATAGTTGCCGTCTTTGTAATCCGGGTCGCGACGAATGCTGTCGATGATCAATCGGCGCATCATCCAGTTGCGCCCTGACATTTCAGTTGGCTGCGAGGCCATTGGCACGAGGGCATCCATCGCGTCTGGATAGTTCACGCCCCAGACCCACGTGTGCATGCCGCCCATCGAATTGCCGAGCACCAGTCGCAACCGCTTGATGCCAAGGCCCTCCGTCACGAGACGATATTGTGCGTCAACCATGTCAGCGTAGTTGAAGCGCGGGAATTTCGCGCGCTGGCCATCCGAGGGTCTGGAGGATTTACCGGCGCCGAGAGCATCGGGCAGAATGATGAAGTATTTGGTCGCATCGAGTGGCTGACCGGCCCCGAACAATTCGCCAGCAAAGGCTGGATTCAACATGCCGCCACCAGAGCCCGCCGTGCCATGCAGGATCAGAGCTGCCGGGTTCGCTGGGTCACCAATTGTGCGGTAGTGCAGCTTCATTTCCGACATCGTCTCGCCGGTGTGAAACTTAAACTCTTTGACAATCCAGGTGCCCTCTTTGGCCGGCGGATAGTCGGCTGCTCGGGCGGCAAGCGGGAGGCTGGCGGTGATCACCAAAGCCAATAGCGGAATTAGCAGACGGCTGAGAAACATGGGGCGCTCGCGTTGGTGACTGTTGGTTTTGCAAAGGTTGCCACGTGGCACCCCGTTGCGCCAGAGGGAGCCGAACGGCGCAACCCAGACCGATCACATCACCTGCATGTTTTCGGCAAAGGCTCGGAGGGCCTTTTCGAAGCAACCTTTGGGCGCTTTGACGACACCGGCGCCGACTTGTCCGACGCCAGGTTTTTTGTGTGCGACCCCCGTGTTGATGGTTGGCATGATGCCGGTCTCAACGACGAGCCGGATGTCGATACCGGTCGGTACGCCTTTGTAGTCCATCGCGGGAATGGTCCATTCGGGGTTTTCGCCGACGCAGATCTCGCCCATCGAGCGGGTAAAGACCGCCGCCTCAGAAGCGTTTCCGGCGCCAATGAAACCGACCACAGCCGGGGCTGCCCCCATGGCGAAGCCGCCGAGGCCGATCGTCTCGACGATGGCACTGTCGCCCATGTCCGGATTGGCGTCGGCTTCGCTGTAACCTGGAAAATAAAGCCCTTGCGGCATTTCCACGGGGGCTGTGAACCACTGGTCGCCGAGGCCGGACACGCGGATACCGAAATCGGTGCCGTTGCGGCACATGGCGGTGACGAGCGACGAGCCTTTGATACCACGCGCGGGATCAGTCATGGCCTTAGCCATCGCCATCGCGACGTTGAGGAAAAACTGGTCATTGGAGGCGATGAAGGCCAGCGCTTTGGCTAAAGCATCCGTGTTGGTTGCAGTGCGGGCGAGCGGGGCTGCCAGTTGGCGCAGCAGCAGGCCGGAACAGCCGACATTGCGCTGATGCATTTCATCGCCCATCGACAGGCCGCGGGCAATCAACGGTTTTAAGGCAATGCCACCCATGTCTTTGAGCGCTTGACTGAGCGCAGGGCCGAGGCCGGTTGTCAGCCAGCGGATACGATCGAGCACTTCGGCATCGTTGCCGCCGAAGCGCATGACTTTGCCAAGGCCTTCATTGATGGCGCAGTAAGCCTTGTTGCCGAAGGTTTTGTTCTCAACGACAAGCAGCATCTGGCTGTGTGTGGTCATGCCGGTCATCGGACCCACGCAGTCGTAGTGGTGGTTCGGCGCGAACGCGAAGGCGCCGGACGCGGCCATGATTTCGGCTTCGGCCAGATCTTTGGCCCAGCCCTCAAAAACGGCAATACCCGTGACTGCGCCGCGCATCGGGCCGCACATCCGATCCCAATCGATTGGCGGGCCGGCGTGGAGGATTGTTCGGTCCTTCAGCCTCGGCAACGCCAAGCGCGCGGGGATACAATCGACCAGCATCGGATCGGCAGACAGAATGCGCTTGAGCGCTTCGGCGTTGGCCGAGTCGATAAGGGTGGCGATTTCGGGCACGGGTTTGATCCTGTTGCTGACTTGCGACTTGTGTTGGCGGAGGCCGCCGCTTCAGTCAACATCACGACGGCCGGCGCGCGGGACAGGTCTTTGGTCCCAACTGGTGAGCCGTACACGCACCATAAAACACGCAATAGATGAAATTTACCATATCAGCAATCAGAAGTATATTTTTCCACCAGATATGCTAGTCTCCATTTGTGTCGACACCCCGAGGCGGAGCGCCCTGATCAGGCAGCACACCGTCGGACAGCGGATGCGGGCCATCTTGGACGGCGGACCAGGACGGCATTGTGTCTGCGGGACTGCCCTTGAGACCTCTTGCCGCTCGGTCTGCCCGGTGTCCGGCCCTCATCCAATGGTCGCTGGATCAACGACAAAACGCGCGGACGGTTAGCCTCCTGTGCTCACCTGCCACCTCGATATCCCGGAATTTGGCGCGCGGGCAGCGCGTGCGAAATATCCGGGATCTTTCCGTGTCGATGACTTGGTGGCGTTCGTGATGTGCGATGGCAGGCAAAGATCCCGGATATTTGACGTGCCGCGTGGCCCATCAAATTCCGGGACATCGGAAGGGGGACCGCGGAGGGGGTGGGGCGCGCGCGGGCACCGACGGGGCGTCAGTTGTTGCTGGCGTTGGATTGGGCTTGTCTGACTTTTTTGAGTTGATCGAGTTGCATCTGGACGAGGTGATGACGCTTCCAGCCGGGGACTGACGCCTGCAGATTGACGGACTTCCAGGCGGGATCAAACGGCGCTTTCTGCAACTGCGGCAAACGCTCGAAGAGATACTCGACAAAGCGGGCGGTGCGCTTGTAGCGCTCATTGCCCGGTTGCCAATTGTAAATCGCGAGGACGGCTGGCACCGCGACGGTCTGCACCTTGGTGCCCTCGGGGATGAGTTTGGGATAGTCTTTGTGGTCGAGGGCCGCCGGCATGTAGAGGTCTTCGAGCTCGCGGGTGTAGGGCACTGCGAGCAGTTTAAAGCCGGACGGGAAATCCTGTTTGACGAAGGGGTCGATGGGCTTGGTTGTGACCCAAAAAGTCGCCGCGTACTTGTCACTCTTTTTCATCTCGGTCATGGCGACCGGGTGTGGGTCAAAAGTCTCGTTGATCTTGATGCCGAGCTTCTTGAAAATCAGCGGACCGGTGTAGGCGGCAGCCGTGCCCTGGGTATTGAAGTTGACCGTCTTGCCGGCGAGGTCGGCGATGGAATTGATCTCGGGGCGCACGAAGATGTGGACTTCCGACGGAAACAAGCTCGCGACATAGGTGACGCGGTCGTGCAGGCGCGGAACCTTTTCGACCTTCTCGAAGTGTTCAAGCGTGTCGCCCATCAGGACGGCGGCATCGACACCCTTCAGCAAGAGCAAATCCGCCATGTTGTCGAAGGGTCCACGCGTGACGATCGGTAGCACGCGCATGCGCTCGCCATCATCCATGACGCGCGCCAGTTCTGAGGCGAGGCGCAAGGGTGCGCCTTCCGTGCGGCCTGCCGCGAGGCCGACGGTCCATTCATTGAGCTTGTTCTTGTCGGTGACAGACCAGCGAGACGGCGCTTCGGCGACTATCGGTTTTGCCTTGGCTTTGGGCTTGGTTTGGGCTTCAGCTGTGGTGATGCTGGCAATAACGGCAACTGCCAAAAGCAGTCCACTTGACAGCGCGAGCGGTGCAAAACGCATGGTTAGGTCCTCAGTCAGTGATTGGGGAGAACTCCTGTGGCTGCCTCGTTGTGGGGACCGCGGTTGATCCGCTGGTTTTTATGTGAGTTGCCTGTGCGCTTTGGCACTCAGGGGCGGATGTAGGCGTAACCGGCTTTCTGCAGTTCCATCAATGTGACGACGCCGGAGGGGACTTCTTTCGATTCTGAGACGAGCTTAATGTCCTCGAGGGATTTGTTTTCGGCTTTTGCCATGTTGACTCGGGTATTGCCGCAGGCGGCGAAACTCAGGTTGGGGTTTTCGAGAGCCATGGTGGCGATGCGGGTTTTGAGCGGGCTGGTATCGGCGCGAAACAAGTGCAAGCCGGGGCCGTAGGCGACGACGACAACGTCGACGGTTTGGCCGATGCCCTTGAAGTGCGTCACCACGTTCTGGGCATTGTTGAGCGCCAAGGTCATCGTGGCAGGATCGTTGGTTGCGACTTGAATGGCGACTTTGTGCTGGGCTGCGGGCGTTGATTGGGCCAGCAAGGGCGTGGACGAAGCCGTAACCAACATGAGTACGGCTGCGCCGATCAGAGCGCGACGCGAGAAATTTGGCATCATGGTGTCCTTAAATGGAACGACGGCGGTCGCTCGACTATGGCGGTTCAGGCTTCGAGTGCAAGTGGCTTGCCAAGCTCGGATCGCGGACGGGCGTTGCGTCTTCTGTCATGGTCAAGCGCGGTCGCGGGGATGCAATTGCGTTGCCAGCTCTCCACCATCACTTCCTGACTGCAAGTGCCACGCCGAGGACAGTGACGACGACCCCGGCGATTTGGATCGGGGTAACGGTTTCGCCGAAAAGGAGCCAGGCTTCA
>JAYSUN010000148.1:0-2075 GCA_043719045.1 Hyphomicrobiaceae bacterium
CGACGCACCGAAGATTGCGCCATCACCCGTGACGTTGTCGTCGAACTCGACCGGACCTTTGAATTCAGCGTCGCCCGTATTGGTGACGACGATTTGGAAATCGCAGGCGCGGTTATCCCGGCACGGCGGCTTGGCCGATTTCACAATCGAAAGTGTGCCCGCAACGGAAGCCTGAGGCGGAACGACCTTGTCATCTCCCGGCGTCGTCTCGGCATCGATAGGCACGACCGCGCACTGCTCTGGCGCAGGCTCGGCGGCTGGCACATTTGGTTGGCCTGGAACTGGCGCTCCACCTGGTCCGCCCGTACCTGCGGCGTCGCCGCCGTTCGCGATCCGCGTCTTGCAGGCGGCGAGATCACTCTCAAGTTTCGCCTTGGTCCCGGCGGTTTGCTGTGGCTGCAGGCGGCACATCTTCTTGAATGCGTCAGGGCCCGTCGTTGTCGTGCCAGACGTCACGGCCTCCGTGCATTTCAGCGCCTTCATTTCATCGTTGATGAGCGCGGCGTCCTTGCCGAATTGCGTGCAATCGGCATCCATGGCCAAGCACGTTGCGAGTTCGGTCGAGCGTGCGTCGGTTTCGGATTGCAGGAACGGACTGTTGGCCGGCTGGCCCATGCACCAGGCCGCGTGCTCTTTGAAGTTGGCCGACCAGCGCGGAGTTGCCGCGCCGCACTTAAAGGACGCAAATTCGTCGGCGGCTTCCTTAGCCTTGTTTGAGTAATCATTGCAGCGCGTGTTGGCGACGCACTTCCACCACTTCTTGTCGCCGTTCAGATTGGCTTTGAAGCCTGTACCTGACGTCGTCGACCCGACGAAACTCCCGTTCTTGTCGAGCGAGCCCTGATAGACGGCCGTGGTACCGTCCCGCCAGGATACATTAAAGTTGGTAGTGCCGGTCGTTGTTAGAATGCCGGTAAAGGTGCCAGACATCGACTTGTTAAAGTCGTTCGTGGTCCACGATGCCTTTCCAGTCACCGAATTGTTTGCGCCTTTGACGATGTCAGTGAAAACAACAAAGAAGCCGTTGGACTGCTCGACCCGGAATCCGCGCTCAGTTTCCCAATTCACGCACTGATCGGGCAGCGCGCCACCAATCGTACCGCCTGCGCCACCCACGAGATGCAACAGACGCGGATCGAGCGACTGGTGTCGCGTCGTTCCCGACAGGCTGCCGCTGAAGCTGGCGAATTGAAACAGTGAGTTGCGGCCGAACGGCGCTTCGGTTTTTTTGTCCGGCGCGAGTTGCTTGGCAGGTCCGGCTGGCGCAGCGGCCGGCGGCGGCGATTTCACAATCGCGCAGTTTTTCAGTTCCTTCTTGTCCGCGGGCGTGTTGGGGACGAACGATAATGGAAGCTCTACAGATGCCCCGGCTGCAAGTGGGCCGGGGTGCGTGCAGTTGACCGGCACGCCCTTGGCACAGCTCCATGGAGCAGGTGCCGCGACGTCGACGGCGAGAGCTTGCGGTGCGTCGATCGTGTCCTCGATGACGATCGGGCCTTTGACCTCGGCCGCGCTACTGTTCTTGACGGTGATCGTGAACGCACAGGGTCCCTTCGCGGTACATTTTGCGGGCCCCTTCTTGGAGACGACAATCGGTCCGGTCTGCACCGGCGCATTGGGATCGAGCGCGATGGTGGCGCACGACGGAGCGGCGCCGCCTGAAAGCGAGGCGCAGTTCTTGACCTCTTTCGCTTCCGGCGGCGTGTTGGGCGCGAACACGACACGCATGTCGAGTGCGCCGTTGGCCGGAACCGGGCCGGGATGCGTGCACTGGAACGGGGCTGCCTTTGTGCAAGACCATGGCGCGTTGGGCTCGCCGGTCAGCGCAGCTTGCGGCGCTTCGATCGCCTCATCGATGACGACAGGTCCTGGAACATCAACGGCATTCGGATTACTGACCTGAATGCTGAAGGCGCAGCCACCCTTCGGCGAACACTTGGCAACTGACGCTGTTTTGACGATCGTCAGCGGTGTTGTCGCCTTGCCTCCAGCGCCGCCTTCGACAGGCGCAAAGGTCGTGCCTTCATCCCCGCCGCCCGCAACCGGGGGAAATCCGCCGGGTGCTCCGCCAGCGA
>JAYSUN010000149.1:0-5632 GCA_043719045.1 Hyphomicrobiaceae bacterium
AAATTTTATGCCTGAATTTTGGGCTCCAAAGTGCAGGATACGTCGCAATCTATTGATATGGCTTCGGAAGATGTTCCACTGACACTGGCCATCGGCCCACTGAAGCTTGCGAATGGCGTCGTCTTGGCTCCCATGTCGGGGGTATCGGACCTGCCGTTCCGCAGCCTAGCCCATGATCTTGGGGCGGGTCTGGTGGTCTCTGAAATGGTCGCCAGCCGTGATCTGGTTGAAGCTCGCGCCAAAGGCCATCGCAAAGCTGCAGGCAAAGCTTGGAGCCCATACGCCATTCAGTTGGTCGGCTGCGAAGCCGATTGGATGGCCGAGGGCGCGCGCATTGCTGAGGGCATGGGCGCCGATGTCATTGACATTAATATGGGCTGCCCTGCGCGGGAAGTGATCGGCCGCTTGTCCGGCTCAGCCCTGATGCGCGATCTCGATCATGCCGAGACTTTGATACGGGCAACCGTCAACGCCGTGTCGGTGCCCGTGACTCTGAAAATGCGGCTGGGCTGGGATGACCGGTCCCTGAATGCTCCAGAACTCGCCCAACGGGCGGAGGCCGCCGGCATCAAGCTCATCACGGTCCACGGTCGGACGCGGCAACAGTTCTTCAAAGGCAATGCCGACTGGTCGCGGGTCCGCACGGTCGTCGGGGCTGTGACAATCCCGGTGATCGTCAACGGTGACATTACGACTGCGGCGGCTGCGCGCGCGGCGTTGGCGCAATCCGGTGCCGCGGGTGTCATGGTTGGGCGTGGCGCTTATGGGGCGCCGTGGTTGCCAGCCCGCATCGCTCGAGCGCTTGCGAACGGCGTTGATCCCGGTGCACCTGCGGTCTCGGCGCAGGGCCAGATTGCCGTGGCACACATTGAAGCCATGCTTGGCCACTATGGCCGCGAACTCGGTCTCAAGAATGCGCGCAAGCACATGGGCTGGTATCTCGAAACGTCCGGCGCACCCGTTGAAGCGGTCAAAGCCTGGCGCCGCCGCCTTTGCACCCAAGGGGATGCGCACACAGCTCTGTCTGATCTTCGTGAGTTTTACACCCGACACGCCGAGGCCCTGCCATGAGTGCAGGTAGCCAAGCGGTGCCGAAGCTGGGGTCGGTTGGCCGTCGCCATATTGAGCACGATATCCTGCTCAGTGCACTGCCACATCCAATTCTCGTCCTCGGTGAGGACGACCGCGTCCTGTTTGCCAACGCAGCTGCGGAAAACTTTTTCGACACGTCGCTGGCCATGTTGTGTCGGCATACCCTGAGCGAAATTTTGCATGTGGGTTCGCCACTGGTCGCGCTGGTAGCTCAAGTCCGTCGTGGCGGCGCGACGGTCAACGCGTACGGGGTCGAGGTCGCACTGCAGCGGCATAACACGAACCGCATCGTTGATGTGTTCGGTGGTTTGATGCCGGAACAGCCGGGCTTGGTCGTTTTGATGCTGCAACAACGCTCGATGGCGCAGATGATCGAGCGACAAGTGACTCAACGGCAGGCTGCGCGCTCGGTTTCCGGCATGGCGGGCGTGTTGGCACACGAAATCAAGAACCCGCTGTCTGGCATTCGCGGTGCTGCGCAATTGCTAGAGCCTGGCTTGTCCGAGGATGATCGCATTCTTGCGCGCCTGATCATTGACGAGACCAGCCGCATCCGAGATCTCGTTGATCGTATGGAAGTGTTTGGCGATGAGCGCCCATTGGACATGGCCCCGGTCAACATTCACGCTGTACTGGACCATGTGAAGCGTTTGGCGACCTCAGGATTTGCGCAACACCTTCGCATTGTCGAAGATTACGATCCATCACTGCCGCTGATTCCGGCCAACCGCGACAAACTCGTGCAAGCCTTTTTGAACCTGATCAAGAATGCCGCCGAAGCGCTGGACAATACGAACGAATGTGGACGCATCGTGCTGCGAACTGCCTTCAAGCCAGGTGTCCGACTGGCCGTGGCTGGTTCAACACAGCGCGTATCGTTGCCGTTCATGATTGAAATCGAAGACAGTGGCAGCGGTATCCGGGACGATATCAAGGCTCACTTGTTTGATCCTTTTGTCACCACCAAGCATGCGGGCACAGGGCTCGGTCTTTCGCTCGTCGCCAAGATCATTGGTGACCACGGCGGCATCATTGAATGTGACAGTGTGCCTAAGCGCACCATCTTCCGAGTTTTGCTGCCGGTCGAAGAGGCTCGGCCGAAAAAACTGAAATAACGACGAAGGGCCGCAAAGACATGGCGCGTGGAACAATCCTGATTGCCGACGATGATGCTGCGATCCGTACCGTGCTTAATCAAGCTTTGGTACGAGCCGGTTTCATGCCGCGCGCCACCAGCAACGCTGCGACCCTGTGGCGCTGGGTCAGCCAAGGCGAAGGCGACGTTGTCATCACGGACGTCGTCATGCCAGATGAAAACGCCTTTGATCTGATCCCGCGGATCAAACGTGTCCGTCCGGATTTGCCGATCATCGTGATGTCAGCCCAAAACACCTTGATGACCGCACTTTCGGCAGCGGAGAAGGGCGCTTTCGAGTATCTGCCAAAGCCGTTCGACATCGCAGAAGTCGTCAGCGTTGTCAGCCGGGCATTGGCCGATCCAGCCCGCAAGGCGAAAGCGCCGCCCGCTGATCATGGCCAGGGCGAGGAGCTGCCGTTGATTGGCCGGTCGTCGGCAATGCAAGACATCTACCGTGTGATCGCGCGTCTCACCCAGACTGACTTGACTGTGATGATAACTGGGGAAAGTGGCACAGGCAAAGAGTTGGTCGCACGCGTGCTGCACAATTTTGGCAAGCGCAAGAATGGTCCGTTCGTCGCCATCAATATGGCAGCAATCCCGCGCGAATTGATCGAGAGTGAGTTGTTTGGTCACGAGAAGGGCGCGTTCACTGGCGCCCAGCTCCGCGCTCCCGGCCGTTTTGAACAAGCCGAAGGCGGCACATTATTCTTGGACGAGATCGGGGACATGCCGCTGGAGGCGCAGACGCGCTTACTTCGTGTGCTGCAGGAAGGTGAGTACACCACGGTTGGTGGCCGCACACCAATCAAGACCAATGTGCGGATCGTGGCTGCGACCCACCGAGATCTGCGTGCGTTGATCCAGCAGGGCAGCTTTCGCGAAGACTTATTCTACCGCCTGAACGTCGTGCCCATGCGCTTGCCGCCTCTGCGCGAGCGGCTTGATGATATTGGCGATCTGACGCGCCACTTCTTGCGTCAGGCGGGCAAGTCTGGGCTCGGCCACAAGTCAATTGAGCCAGCGGCCATCGACCGGATGAAGCGTCACACTTGGCCGGGCAACGTGCGCGAACTCGAAAACATGATCCGCCGTATCTCGGCACTGCATCCCGAAGACACGCTGACCGGCAACATCATTGAAAGTGAGATGACCCTGTTGCGGCAACCACACTTTGCGTCAACTGTCGGCTTAAGCGAGGCGACAGATAAGTCATTGGCGGAATCCGTCGAGCAACACTTGGCCCGTTATTTTGCTGAGTTCGGCCGCGACCTGCCGCCCCCTAATTTGTATGATCGGATCCTGGCTCAGGTCGAAAAGCCTCTGATCATTGCATCGCTCACGGCTACCCGCGGGAACCAGATCAAAGCGGCTGAGCTCTTAGGTATCAACCGCAATACCTTGCGCAAAAAAATCCACGATCTCGACATCGAAGTGTTTCGTGGCCCGGCCGGATAACCGCCTCGAAAGTTCCGTCTCACACTCGCGGCGCGGCCGCCACCGATTGTGTCGCTGAGCCCTCAAAGCCCTTGTTCCGTCATCGCGCACCAGCGCGTTGCTTTGGTTTTAGGTCGGCGTCAGCCCCGAACGCGTGGGAGCAGGATCATGTCCCAAGGGCTTGGCATGTCGCCGACGGGGACATGAACGAGTGCAGGTTTGCCCGTGGCAAACGCGGCCTTGATTGAGGCTTCCAATGTCTCCGGCGTCTTGGCTTGAAAGGCCTGCAATCCGAAGCTGTCAGCCAGTTTCATGAAGTCGGGATTTTGCAGGTCGGCTGCAATCGTCCGGCCTTGATAGGCTTCCTGCTGAATCCGTTTGACGTTGCCGAACATACCGTTGTCAAAGAGCACGACGACCACCGCAATGTTGTGTTGGACCGCGGTTGCCAAATCACCAAGCTGGTACATGATGCCACCATCTCCAGCGATCGCGAGCACCTGTTTGTCCGGCATCGCGGACTTAGCTCCGAGTGCAACTCCCAATCCCCAGCCGAGGCTATCCTGGTGACCGGCCGAGATGTACGTTCGTGGATGATAGACCGGAAACGCAAGGCGGGCGGCAAAGCCAAGTTGGGTGACCTCGTCGACGAAAATACCGTCCTCTGGCAGTGCGCGCCGCATCGCCTTCAAGAACCCCATTTGCGGTTCAAAGCGCGAGAGGCGTTCTGACAACCACGCGCGGTGCGGTTTCAAATCTGGCGCGCTGCGCTTGCGGTTATGCAGCGGCAGAGCTTCAAGCAGCGCGCGAGTATAGTCCTGTGCCTCACCGATCATGGCCACGACCGCGCGCGCGAACCGATCGGGCGTCTCGGGATCAGCGTCAATCCGGATGACTTTGATGTTTGGGTCTAGCCCCCACATGGTCTGCTGGAAATGCAGCCGCGTACCGATCGCTAAGACGACGTCGGCAGTTTTCCAGAGGCGATGTGCGACCGGGAAATTGATGTGCAGGCGATGTTTGGCCGACAGCACCCCGTGGCCACGCCTGAACGCCGCGACGGGGGCCTCGAGCATTTCGGCTAAGTTGGTGATTTCAGCGCTTGCCCCTTGTGCACCACCACCGACAATGATCAGCGGGCGCTCTGCCGCGCCAAGCAGTTTAGCTGCGGCCGCGACAACGTCGTCATCGACTGCTGGCCGGGGGAATTGTGCCAGTTGCGGCCGTGTCATCAGGCCGGATTTTCCCCAAACATCCATCGCACACTCGATCACCGCTGGACGCGGCACACCCGCCAACGTGCTCTCGATGGCGCGCGTGGTGATCTCCGGAGCTTCGTGTGGCGTCCTGATTCGCGCGGTAAATTTTGCGATGTGACCGGCCATGCCGAGTTGATCGCGTAGTTCATGCAGATGGCCAAAGCCTCGATCGATATCGCATTGAGGAATCTGGCCCAACAGGCCGATGACGGGTGCATTCATGGAGTACGCAGCCAGCATTGCAGCACTGGCATTTAAAAAACCCGGCCCAGGCACGACGGCAAAAGCTTGTGGCTGATTGGTCACCAGCGCCGCGCCGAGCGCCATGTAAGCCGACGTCTGTTCATGTCGGGTATGCAGGACACGTAGGCAACCGGCTTTCACTTGCGGATGGAAAGCATCGAACAAGGGGTCATTGTGCAGGCCGGGCAAGCCATAAATCGTAGCAATGCCATTGCGGATCAGTGTCTCGGTCAACGCTTCAGCCGCAGTCATCCGCTGTGGCGCCTGGTTGTCACCTGATTTGGCGACGGGAGCAGCCTTAGCCGCTTTGCCCACGTTCGCCGCTGTCTTTGCCATTGTACTCTCCAGTCATCGCTTGAGGGTCAATATCACCCGGCCGATGACTTGTGGGAAGGGCGTGTTCAGGAGGCAGTGCTAGCGCGCGCGAGGTATCTGATCGCTCGACAGTGACTTCAGAAATGCG
>JAYSUN010000150.1:0-2070 GCA_043719045.1 Hyphomicrobiaceae bacterium
CACTCGAGCTCCACGTGACCGCACCGACGTCACCCAACGCTACGGCAGTAACCTGTCCTAATTCACCCGTCGCGTTCTCTGCGATCACGCCGCCCTCGAGGAGGATGCCATTAATCACGGCCCCCTCCTCGGGAACTGCAATAACCACCTGACTGGAAGCGCTGAACCCAGCCGCATCGGTCACACGGATTTCGTAAGTGCCGGCGTCGCCCGCGGTGATCTCGCGGTTGAGAGACAGCCGGCCGCTCGCATCACTCGACAGAAAACTTGGCAGGCTCAAGGTCAGCACGTCGTGCGGATCTTGGTCTGCAAACTGGAACGCAGACACCACAGTTCCTGGTGGCACGCCGATCGGGATCACCATATTACCAGGTGCTGAAAGCGTCGGCTCGTCATTCACCGGATCGACGCGCACGACAAAATCCATTGGCGTGACGAGGCCAGCTGCATCCACGGTGCCGATACGGATCGTCTCGATGATCGGCTCATCAAGGGGCAGATCGTCGCCTTGATGAATGAAGCGCAGTTCGCCGTCCACGATGCGGAAGTTCTGCGAAGATCCCAGGATAACGAACGTCACCTGGTCGCCGAAGTCGACGTCGGATGAAGACAGTGTGCCGACGAGGCCGTCCTTCTCGGTAATCGTTGCGTTTGAAAGATGCGGCACCTCGGGGGCTTCGTTGACGTCGATCGTGGTGATGACGATCTCTTGACTGTCTGATCCGCCATGACCATCGGTAACGGTCACGGTCAGATGCTGGACATGCTGGTCACTTTCATAATCGAGAGAGCCTGCCGCGCCCGCACCAAGCGGCGCTGTGATGAGGCCATCGGGTGAGATTTGAAAAATCCCCGGGTCGCCGGTGATGGACCACGTCAAATGGTTGTTTCGATCGGGATCGAGCGCGGTGAGCTGAATAGCAAGTGGCGCATTCTCAGCAACGTCCGTTCTGGCGGGGCCGATGAACACTGGATCTTCATTGACATCGCGCAGGACGATGGTGAGATCTTGCGTCGTCTGCCCGCCAGAGCTGTCGGTTACAACGATCTGGACGATGTAGGAGGGAGCGTTAGCCTCGAAGTCCAGTGGCGTCAGAAGATAGATGCCGTCCGCGCGCAGCTCGAACTTGCCTGACGGATCGATGAGGCGGATGTCGAGTGTGGTGCTGTCGAGATCATAGATCTTGACCGGCTGGCCTTGCTCGAGCGTGTTCTCATCGACACCAACGGCGGTTGCGATGACGATCGGCGCCTCGTTGGGAATGACGACAGTTTTCTGATGTGGGGGCGTGTGGTCTGGGCGCTCTTGATTGTCAGACTGATCGGGGACACCAAAGTGATTTTCTAGGTACTCACTTCGGATAAGCCGAGCGAGTGCATCGGTGTCTCGGTTCCCAAGACTGTAGGAATCGATCGCCTCGTGGATCGCGTTTGCGATGTCGCGCGCTATCCCGTAATCGACAAGTCCGATGTCTTTCATAATGGCATCGAGATTGCCGTAGCCGAGCGCCGTCATCACTGCCAGCACAGTGCTTGCCGACGCGACCGACAGGGCGGCCATGATCGCTTGGCCAATCGGGGCGGCGGCAGCATTGGCGGCAACCGCGGCGTCTTTCAGGAACACCACGTGGCGCACAACTGCCGAAGCTGCCTGGGTTGCTGGGGCAGCAGCAGCAGTGGCTTTCTGACCAGCAACATGGACGGCCTCCAGGACCGCCTGGGCGGGCGCTGTGACGGCGTGAACCGCGCCCCCAGCAATCTGACTGCCGGACTGCATTGCCGCTGCCACGGCTGTTGTGAGCCGCTGGAACAGGTTCTGATTGGCCTGGGCCTTCTGGTCTTCTTGCCGGCGATCCGCCATGGCGCGCGCCTCCGTTGGGGTACGATAAGTACCCTTTGAGGCCGAATCGTTTGCCAGGCAATATCCTCCTGTGTTATACGGAGCGTTCTAACACAGAAGGGAATTCTCAAAATGCGCTTGGAAATCAAAAGGATAGGCAACTCGGACGGGCTAATTTTGCCTCGCACGCTTCTCGATCGGCTGCATTTGCAGCGCGGCGATGCTGTCGT
>JAYSUN010000016.1:0-6722 GCA_043719045.1 Hyphomicrobiaceae bacterium
CGCGACCCGGCGGTGGTTGCTGAAATCAACGGCCAACATTCGAACACTATGTACCTGCCGGGCGTGACGCTTCACACCAATTTGATCGCAACGACCGAACTCGCCGAGGTAGCGCTGCGTGACGTCGTGTTGCTGGTCGCACCGGCGCAACACAGCCGCGCCCTGGGTCTGCAGCTTGCCAAGTCGCTACGGCCTGGGACCCCTGTTGTACTGTGCTCCAAAGGGATCGAACAAGCGACTGGCCAGATGTTGACCGAGGTCGTCGCCGATGTGCTGCCGACGGCCATCCCGGTCGTGCTCTCGGGGCCAAGCTTTGCTCATGATGTGGTCCGCGGCCTGCCGGCGGCGTTGACGGTTGCATGCACCGAAGCAGACCTTGGGCAACACCTCGCTGAGACGATCGGCAACCGGACTTTTCGGCTGTACTGGAGCGATGACCTCGTCGGCGCGCAACTGGGCGGCTCGATCAAGAACGTGCTGGCCATTGCGGCCGGCATTGTCGATGGCAAGGGCCTGGGCGCCAGCGCACACGCCGCCCTGGTTACCCGCGGATTCGCTGAAATGCGACGTTTCGGGCTGGCCATGGGGGCACGGTCCGAGACCCTGCGCGGTCTGTCCGGACTTGGCGACCTCCTGCTCACCTGCGGCAGTCCGCAATCGCGTAACATGAGCCTTGGTCGGGCGCTCGGCCAAGGCCGTGCCCTGGCTGAGATCCTGGCAGAACGCAAATCCGTGTCGGAGGGGGTCGCCACAGCCACCGCTGTGGCTCGATTGGCCATGGCCCGCGGGATCGAAATGCCAATCGCCGAAGCTGTGGCTGGCATCGTGACGGGTCGTGTCACAGTCGAGCACGCCATAGAATCTTTGCTCGCCCGGCCGTTCAAAGCCGAGGATTGATCGTTTCAGGGCGCGGGTTCACCGAAGAGAAACCTTTCTGGAACCGCAAATTCACCAGACTAGCCAATAACAGACACTGGCTTGCGGGTTAGAGGATGTTGACCCCCTGAGCCAGAACTCGCCGCTGGGAGGCGGTCTGCTATGGTGAGCGTAACGGCACCTTTGGTGTCACGATCCTTTGGCGAGCCTGTTGCAGGCCGCGCCAGCCGCGCATGGTCGCGCCGCGTCGCCATTGATTTGGTCGGCTTCGTCGATGTGCTCGGTGTTTTGATCGGTGGCCTCGTCCCGCCTACGATTTATGGTCATTTTGGCGGCGTGGCGTCGACGATGCATGCCGCGATGCAAATCTGCTTGTTGACGAGTCTGTTCGCTTACCTGTGTTTGCGCCATTTCGGTTTGTACGATGTGACGCGAATTCACGATCTGCCGGTCGAACCGTTGAAGGTTGTGGCGGCCCTGATGGTTGCATTCCTGTCGATGCTTGGGCTCGGTCTGCCGTTCGTATCGGCATCGCCGCATTTCTGGATCTGGTACGGGACTTGGGCTTTAGTCAGTACGACGTGGGTGCTCGGAATGCGCCTGTTGGCGCGATCGATCCTCCGACGGATGACGTTGTCCGGCATGTTCGATACGCGAGTCGCCGTCTACGGTTTCGGTCGCGTGGCAGAGCGCTTGGCGACCTACTTGTCCGACCCGTCACATGCGGTGCGACTGGCCGGCGTTTACGATGACCGCCATGCGCGCGAGCAACGGCTCCGCCATGGTGCCCGCGAGGGTGCCGCACCCGTCTTGATTGCCAGCGGCTCATTGCAGGACTTGATCCGGGCCGGTCGTGAAGGCCATATCGATCAAATCGTTATCGCCTTGCCGCCATCCGCTGACCGCCGCACCGCGGATATTGCCCGTCGCCTGGAGCAATTGCCCGTCAGCCTGCATATCTGCACGCATCTCGCCTCTGATTTGATCGATGAAGGACCGTCGCATACGGTTTCACATCTGGGTCCCATTGGACTGCTTGATGTCAAAACCAAACCACTCAGCGACTGGGGCCGCCACCTCAAAACCGTCGAAGATTTTGTGATCGCCGCCCTGGCACTGGTGTTGTTGTTGCCGGTGATGGCCGTGATCGCCGTCGCCGTTAAATTGGACAGCGCCGGCCCGGTTGTCTTCTATCAGCGCCGCCACGGCCTCAATCGCCGGGTCATCAAAGTCTTGAAGTTCCGCACCATGCGGGTCCAGGAGGACGGCGCCAGCGTCACGCAAGCACAAAAGGACGATCCCCGGGTCACCCGCATCGGCCGTTTCCTGCGCGCCAGCAGTCTCGATGAGCTTCCACAGCTGATCAATGTGCTACGTGGTGAGATGTCGTTGATTGGCCCGCGCCCGCATGCGCTGGTGCATGACGACCATTATGATGAGATGTTGGAAGGTTACGCCAACCGGCATCGCGTTAAACCGGGGATGACAGGTTGGGCCCAGGTCAACGGCTTCCGCGGCCCGACCGACACACCCGACAAGATGCGCGGCCGAGTCGACCATGATCTTTATTACATCGACAATTGGTCACTGTGGTTCGACTTGCGCATTCTAGCGATGACGGTGTTTGTCGGGCTGAGGCACAAGAACGCATTCTGACCTCGGACTGATTGATCGACAAGGGCTGTACGACCGTCAGATCAGATTTGTGCGGATTGGCATCAGCGGTCAACTGCCACGCAGTCGAGCCCGCTTCCCTTAAGTTTTGCGCAAAGCGACTGGGCTTCGCCGGCATTGTTGAACGGGCCGACGCGCACCTGGAAGAACACGCCCATGCCGCCGAATTGGGCCTGCGAGACGTCCGGTTGCCGGCCGCCGACGGCGCCACCGTATTGAGTTTTCAGCCGCGTGACCACGCCGTCAGCTTCGGCCTGGCTGCGGACCAGGGCGATGCGCGCATGGAATTTGCCGTCGACTACGGCCTTGGCCTGGATTGCGGCTGGGGGTGGGGCTGGGGGTGGGGGTGCAGTTGGCGTCACCGCTGTTGCTGCCGCAGGTGCTGCCGTCGCGGTCTTGACGCTCGTTTCAGCTCTGGGCTTTGGCGTTGGCGTCGCGTCCGACGACCAGCCCGACGTTATCGCTTGCGCTGGTACCCGCTGCGTGGCGGGCGGTGTTGGTGTCGATTCCGTCTTGCTCGCGCCACCAAACAGATTGGAAAAAAAGTTGCCACTCGAGCGTGGCGCCGTTTGGGTTGGAGCCGCTTCAGGCGCCAGTGAAGCCGTTGTCACGGGAGCCACTGCGGGCCGTCCGCTATTGGATGCTTCCGGTAGACTTGTGGCTCGGGTCTGGCGAGTAGCACCGGCCGGGCGACCCTCGTCATCGGTTTGATCCGGGAGGCCCGCTTCGCGATAAGCCTGGGCACGCTGTTGCACGGCATCGGCCCGATCTGCATCCTGCAGACCGCCTTTGAGCCACAACGCACTTGTCAAATCGCTGATGGCCATCGCGGGTTTGGCAGACTTCCGATAGGCGAGACCGCGTTGATAAAGTGCGCGTGCCATCAATGCGGGTGGCAACCCCCCGCCAGCAATCGCCGAACTGAACGTCTGGATGGCTTGTTCAGCCTTGCCGGCCTGCAAAAGCTTGATGCCACTATCCAATGTGCGCTGTGCTTCGGCCGGGTCTCGCTTCTTTGCGACAGTTGCCTGTTGAGCCTCATCGCCAGCAGCTGCTTCACCTGACGGGGCGGCTTTGGCCTTGGTGGCCGTCTTTGGCTTGGGTGCAGGTGCTGGTGCCGTTTGAGCCGAAGTGCTTGACGCAGTGGAGCCGACAATCGTCAGCCCAAACAGACAGGCTGTCACAATGCGGGCGGTGGCAATACGGGTAGGCGCGGAGCGCATGCCGAAGCTGCGGAAAAGGCTCATGACCAGTCCTGACACCAAAAATACGAGATGCGAGCCGCCACATCTCCCCCACACTCCAAACATACATCAAAACCCGGCAATGAAGCAATTGGATGGCTCGATTTATTGTCACTGACACAAGCCTCACACAATCCAAATTGGCTGCGCGACCGCCACAGCTGTGGTCGATTGGCCACGCACGTCTTGGCTCCATTAACCACGGCTCATGTTTCGGTCATATCCGAGGCCAAATCGCATAGTCTTGTGACTATCGTTCAAAAGTCGTTACAATGGCTCAGTCAGGAGGTAGCCCGTGCGCACTACGGTCAAACTATTGACCGGCGTTATTGGCGGCGCAGCTTTCGCGCTGACGGCTGGGCTCGTGCTGTTTGCAGCCTCCATCAATCACTATGAGACGGCAACGAGGCAGCACGCGCCGGCAGATGCGATTGTGGTCCTAACTGGTGGTGAATACCGCATTCAAGAAGGCTTGCGGCTGTTCGGCGAGGCTCGCACGCGACGGATCTTGATCTCCGGGGTCAACAAACACACAACCCGCGACGAACTACGTCGCAAATCCGGACTGCCATCGACGTTGTTCGAATGCTGTGTCGACATCGGCTATGCCGCTCAGGACACGATCGGCAATGCGGCCGAAACTCGGAAATGGGCAAATATCTGGGGCTTTACCAACCTGATTGTGGTGACCTCAAACTATCATATGCCGCGTGGCCTTTCGGAATTGAGCCGCGCGTTGCCAGAGGCAGAGTTAACGCCGCATCCGGTTGTCTCGCGCAGCTACCGGGCCGAGCAGTGGTGGCTGCATTGGTCTGCCATCCGCTTGGTCATGTCAGAATATGTGAAATACATCCCATCAGCTGCGCGCCTTGCGGTTGCGCGCGCTGCCGGGGCATCCGACGCGATGCAGGGCGAGGCTCTGAAGAGACAGAGCCTGCCCAACGGTTCGAGTACGGCTGCTGCGCTGTCGCGCTGATCATTCCGGGCTTGAGACAGTCAACCCAGGCTCTGGTTCGAGGCCTTGATTGCCTGTTGCTCCAGGCTTAGCCCCGACGCGTTGATGCCTTGCGGCTCGGGGGCTGCGACCTGGTTGGCATCGATGTAAACTTTACTGCCCAGATCGCGGAACTTCTCACTCATGGCCGCCATGCCGTCTGCCTTCTCGTTTTGCTTGGCTGCGTAATCGCGTACGTCCTGCGTGATCTTCATGGAGCAGAATTTCGGGCCACACATGGAACAGAAATGCGCAACCTTGTGGGCATCTTTGGGCAGCGTTTCGTCGTGCATGCTGCGGGCGGTGTCGGGGTCGAGACCGAGGTTGAACTGATCCTCCCAGCGGAAGTCGAAGCGAGCGCGCGACAGTGCATCGTCTCGCAATTGTGCCGCGGGATGGCCTTTGGCGAGATCGGCCGCGTGGGCTGCGATCTTGTAGGTGATGACACCGTATTTGACGTCATCGCGATTGGGTAGGCCGAGGTGCTCCTTGGGCGTTACATAGCAAAGCATCGCGCAACCGAACCAGCCGATCATCGCGGCGCCAATGCCGGATGTGATGTGGTCGTAGCCGGGTGCGATGTCGGTGGTGAGCGGCCCGAGTGTGTAGAACGGCGCTTCGCCGCACTCCTTCAGCTGTTTGTCCATGTTGATCTTGATCTTGTGCATCGGCACGTGGCCGGGGCCTTCGATCATGACCTGACAGCCTTTGACCCATGCACGCTGCGTCAATTCACCAAGAGTTTCGAGTTCAGCGAATTGCGCGCGATCATTTGCGTCTGCGATCGAACCCGGACGCAGTCCATCGCCCAATGAGAACGAGACGTCGTAGGCCCGCATGATGTCGCAGATCTCGTCGAAATGCGTATACAGGAAACTCTCCTGGTGGTGGGCGAGGCACCACTTGGCCATGATCGACCCGCCGCGTGAGACGATGCCCGTGACGCGAGTGGCGGTCAGCGGCACATAGGCCAAGCGCACGCCGGCGTGTATCGTAAAGTAGTCGACGCCCTGTTCGCACTGCTCGATCAGTGTGTCGCGGTAGAGTTCCCAGGTGAGTTTGACCGGGTCGCCGCCACACTTTTCGAGGGCCTGATAAATCGGCACGGTGCCGATCGGAACCGGGCTATTGCGGATGATCCATTCGCGAGTCGTGTGGATATTGCGGCCGGTCGAGAGATCCATGACCGTGTCAGCGCCCCAGCGGATCGACCAGACCATTTTGTCGACCTCTTCCTCGACGGAAGACGAGACGGCCGAATTGCCGATGTTAGCGTTGATTTTGACGAGGAAGTTGCGGCCGATAATCATCGGCTCGAGTTCGCCATGGTTGATGTTGGCTGGGATAATGGCGCGGCCGCGGGCGATTTCATCGCGGACGAATTCGGCTGTGATGTGCTCGGGCAAACTGGCACCGAAGCTTTCTCCGTCGGCAAGCTTTTCCTTGGCCTGGGCCAAGGCTGCCGTGCGGCCGAGATTTTCGCGATGGGCGACGTAGATCATCTCCTTGGTGATGATGCCGGCGCGAGCGAACTCGTATTGGGTGACGGGCTTATCGGGTTGGCCGCGCAAAGGTCGGTTGTCAGTTTTGAATTCACGTGCTGCGGCTTTGCCGGAGACGTTGCCGTTGTCCTCGGGTTTAACGCCGCGGCCGGTGTAGGATTCGACGCCACCACGCTCAACCACCCAAGCGGTACGGTGACGGGGCAGGCCGTGCTCAACATCGATTTCAGCTGACTGGTCCGTGTAGGGGCCGGATGAATCATAAACCCGGAACGGTGGTTCGTTGGCTTCCTTCTGGAGGGTGATATGGCGGAAAGGAACCAGGATGTCTGGATGGGCCGCGGGCGCGTCGTAAATCTTTGACGAGCCGGTGATCGGACCGGTGGTCACTTCGGGGTGAGTGAGGGCTTGTGGTTTGACGGTTTTCTGCAT
>JAYSUN010000151.1:0-2069 GCA_043719045.1 Hyphomicrobiaceae bacterium
TTGTTTGGCCTTCGGATCCACCCACGTCTGAATCTCGCGGAGGATGTCGGCGTGGGCAGATGACGGGTTCAACGGAAACTTGCCGCCCTTCTTTTTGCAAACCCAGCACATTGGGTCGTCGATGCGGCAAACGTACTGAGGCGCGCGGGCGTATTTCGCGTAAGTAGCCTTGTCCTTCAACGGCTGCCATGAAAAGCCGCCTTGCTGGGCGTCGACGACCCACGTAATCTCAACGGTGGTGATACCGTTAAGCAGCAACTCGCCGAACAGTTTCTCGATTGGGGCGAGTGTTGGTGGATGCCTCTCGGCGATCGTGACTTGAATTAGGGTCGCCTGAACGGCAGCCGCGGCACCAGATGGCACCGGCCCGACTAGCGGCGCCCACGTGATGACGGCATCCACGACCGGAAAATTCGCGCCTCGCGGGAGCCACAAGGTGGTATTATCAGGCGTCGGGGTAATATTTGCGGCGGAGTCGAAGTGGCTGACGATCATGGTTTCCGGCAGCGGCCAGGCAACCAACATACCTCGGGCTTTGGATGAATCAACACGGTGCCGGGAAAACGTCGAGCTGCCCTCCCCAAGCAGGGAAAGGAACCATCCCTCGAAATGTCTGCCGAGCACGTCGCCTGTCGCGCCACGCTGCTTGGCCTGTCGCCACAAGTCCAGCAGCCTCGATGGTGTCGCATCCGCCCGGCGGCGGCACCACGCATGAAACGCGTTGTCGGACACGAAGTCATAGTACGCGATATCGGAACAGTCAGCCGTAGGAACAGCCTGCACGATCCTGTGAGTTTCATCAGCGGTGGCGACGGACGTTGGATCGTAAATGACCTTCGGGGCGGCAAGAGATTGCTGGACCAGGGCGGCTTTGACTTCTTCGTCGCCCCAGTGCCGCGGGACGCCGCCGACCGCACGGAACCACGCGTCGCCATCGACCGGGGGAGGATTCATCGACTTGAAGAAAACCCTCGACTCCTCGATGCTCAGCGTCGGTACGAAAACAATGACATACGATTGAAAATCTTTTGAAAACAAGTTCCAATTGTCCTTCTGGGGCGACGCAGCGAGCACGCAAGTGACTCGAAAATTCGTCAGGTCCGTCGACAAGGTCGGATCAAACGCCAACTTCTCCGTCTTTTTGACGTCGTGCAGCACGACAACCTCCGAGGACGCTACGACTCCCAGTTTGTGCAAAAACTGGCACAACGCGTCGGATGAGAAATGGCGTCGGGTCATGGCAAAGTGTTTCGGCTTGGCGTTGACGTGCACGCAGACATGAACCTGACCAGTCCCGATGATGACCACCGGCACCGTGGGCATCGTAGAGAGGATCCAGCTGAGGAGGACGTCGAGGAAGCACGACTTGCCGATGCCCGGATGCCCGATGATAAGCAGGCCCTTGGCCGCCCCGGGCTCCGCAAACATCTCCTGAAACCGCTTCCACGCGAACTCGTGGCAGTGCCGGACCATCAGGGCGTCGCATGCCTGGTCGGTGACGCACCACGGCGCGTCGGTCGGCGTCCGCGCGACAAACTTCAAGTCCCCCTTCGCGGGGAACGCGGGAGCGCTCACCACCGGCCAGAGCTGTTCAACCCATTGCGGTTCCTTGGCTCGATTTTCGGCGTCTCTCAAACGAGTTTCGGCGCTGATCAAACGATGTTCGGCGATGATCAAATCTGTCTTGGCAACGCTTCGGCATCAGCCAACCGTCGGGCGTCGACAGGTGCAAGGGTGAGAGTCGGCCGAGTCGGAGGGGGGAGCGCGACGCTCCGGGCCTGCACCGCTGCAACAATGGCCGCTTCGACGGCCACGGCGTTCTTGGCGGCGTCGATCGCATCCTGCAGGAGCTGCAACGGCGTCGCCGGCGAGGACAGCGTCGCTGCCGCTCCCCGCGCGCAACACGCGTAGCCGGGCGCAATACACCCCGAGGTCGCGGCATAGCCGATGCGGAGCGTGACGCGACAATGCGGAAGCCCCGCGGTCGCGACCCACGGTCCCGCGGATCGTGCGACGTGTCGGAGAGGCAACGGGATGCGGGTGGCGACACGCGAAATGGCGGCGAGCAT
>JAYSUN010000152.1:0-5618 GCA_043719045.1 Hyphomicrobiaceae bacterium
GCGACCTGAGGCTGTGCCGCCGTTACCGACGTTGATCGAGCTGGGGGGCGCCTTGCCATGACGGCCACCGGCAAAAGCGGGGGCCGCGATGGTCGAGAAGGTCAGCAGTGCAACAGCTGCGGTGGTGATGAGCTTGAGTGACATGGTACAAATCCTTTATTGGGTGGGGTAAGATGTTCTGTTTGTTTGCAGTGCCGTGGGTGTTTGGCGCTGCTCACAGGTCTGAATTTGCCGGAAACGGCTGTCGGCCGCTGTTTCGTGCGGAACAGGTCGAAAAGATTGCTGAGACTGACTCGATCAGGCGTGATGACTGAGAAAGGACCCGCGGGATGTCGCTTCAAGACGCACGTCACAAGCTGATGGCCGGAACGGCATTGTTTGGTTCGCTATCGGCCCAGGACGTGGCGGCAATCGCCACTCATTTGCGGCCAACGGCTTTCGCGACTGGCCAACTGATTTTTTCACGTGGAGACACGGGTCGCGACATCTATGTCGTGGCTGAGGGCCGCGTGAGGCTATCGATCCTATCGATTGATGGTCGAGAGCTTTCGCTCATTCATGCAGCGGCAGGTGATCTGTTCGGCGAGATCGCGGCCCTTGATGGCGGCGCGCGTTCAGCCGACGCGACCGCGCTCGGAGCGGTCACTGGTTTCGTTCTGCCGCAGGCCGCGCTCAAGACCTTACTCGAAAGCAATCCGCGAATTTCAGCGGCTGCCATTCACTTTTTGTGCAATCGTGTGCGCGAAACCAACGAAAAGCTGGAAGCCATCGCTTTGCATCCCATCGAAGTTCGGTTGGCGCGATTTCTTTTGGCAGCTGTGCGCTTGCAGGGTGCAAAAGGGTCGGTTGCAAAGATCGATCTGGCGATGTCCCAAAGCGAGTTGGCGCTCCTGATCGGTGCCAGCCGGCCCAAGGTCAACATCGCGCTGACACTGCTTGAAGACATGGGCGCAATCACGCGTGAGGGAACCAAGATCACCTGTCACATCGAGCAACTCGAAACCTTTGCGCAGGCGGACGGGCCATGAGCTAATCGCCATCAGCGTTGACCGGCCTGCCTGACGATCCGAAGCTCGCGGATCGCCGTATCTCACTGTGACTGCAGAACCTTGATCACACCATCGAGAAGTGCACGCATGGACGACGACGCAAAACTGCCCGCGACAGCCAAGACGGCCACGCCGCAACCCGTCTCAGAGACGATCCGGAATCGTCTGCGAAAAGCCAAAAAACGGTTTCACGCCAACGACAATATCGCCAAGTTCATCGAGCCGGGCGAACACGAGGCGCTGCTCGAGGAAGTCACGGCGAAAATGAAAGGTGTGCTGGAAAGCCTCGTCATCGATACCGAGAGCGATCACAACACGCAGGATTCAGCGCGTCGCGTCGCCAAAATGTATCTCAACGAGGTGTTCCGCGGCCGGTATGTCCCCGCGCCGCCGGTAACCGAGTTTCCCAATGCGTCCAGCCTCAACGAGTTGATGATCGTTGGCCCGATAACGGTGCGGAGCGCCTGCAGCCACCACTTCTGTCCGATCATGGGGCGGCTCTGGATCGGCCTGATGCCCAACCAGCATTCCAATCTGATCGGACTGTCAAAATATGCCCGGCTCGCCGATTGGATCATGAGCCGGCCGCAGATCCAGGAAGAGGCGATCTCGCAAATGGCCGAACTTCTGATGGATATGGTCAAGCCGGATGGGCTCGCCATGGTCATGGAAGCGGATCACTTCTGCATGCACTGGCGAGGCGTGAAGGATATATCGTCGAAAATGGTCAACTCGGTGATGCGCGGGTCGTTTTTGAAAGACCCGTCGTTGCGGCGCGAATTCCTGTCACTCATCAACATGAACAGCTGAGAACCCCATGCTCGTCCGTTGTCTCTATGTCAGCCGCGCAGCCAAGCCGCTGACCCCACAAGTGCTTGATGAAATTCTTGAGCAGTCCCGCACCAAGAATCCGAAGGTCGGCGTGACCGGATTGCTTTGTTTTCGCGATGATATCTTTGTGCAGGTGATCGAGGGTGGACGTGATGCAGTGTGCGAATTGTTCAACGCAATTGTGCGTGACGAGCGGCACAAAGACGTGCGGCTGCTGGCGTTTGAGGAAATCAGCGAGCGCCGGTTCAGCAATTGGACCATGGGTAAGGTGAATATTGAGACAATCAACCCAGGCATTCTGCTCAAGTATTCGGAGAAAGCCGAGCTCAATCCGTACAATTGCTCCGGCCACGCGACGATGGCGCTGCTGGTGGAGCTATCAGCGTCTGGCGCGATCACCCGGCGCGGGCATTGAACGGTCTGGCTGCAATGAGGTGCCGGGCTCGACGTGTCTGCGGTTGACCAAAATCGGGCCAACTGCTCAGCCTGCGACGGCGAAGCCGCCGGCCGAAGCTGCGCGCGGGACGAGCACACTCGGTGCCAGTGCTGGCACTGAACCGCGTTTGGCAGCCGTGGTGTCTGGCTGGCCAGCTGCTACGAATACCGCCGCAGGTGTGCCGGTTGCGATCGGTGCCGGGGTCAGCTGCCGTTGACGCAATTCAGTAAGTTTTGGGAGCAGAAATGCGATATCAAAACCAGCTTTGCTGCAGGCTTCGATGATCTGCTCCGGTTCTTGATGAGGTCCGGCAGCCAAGGCCCACGCGGCAGCTGTCCGAGCTCCCGAATAGCAGCAAGCGTAGATGGGGCGAGGCATGTTGGCGATGGCGTCAGCGAAAGCCGCGAGCGAGGCATCATCCGGGCGGCGGCTGGCGATGGGCAAATATCGGTAAGACATGCCAGCAGCCTGCGCCAGAGTGGCTGCGTCGGCGGACGACATCAACCGAGCAACTTCCTGATCAGGTTGCGTGTTCAAGAGCGCGCGGAAGCCGGCCTTGGCCAAAATTTCTATTTCGGCGGCCGACGGAACTTCACCAACGGCGATAATATCGGACAACGCTACCGGAACCATGACTCACACCCCTGCCGCGGCGGGATAACCACCACCTGCGAACACAATTATCTGTTCAACAACTGCGATGGAAGTGCAAGAGTTTTAGCTGAGCATGGGCGCAGAATTGTTGTGACTTCTGACGCGAAGAGCAGAGCTGCAGCAGGAGCCATCTGAGTTGTCGATACAAAAAAGGCAAGGCTCGCGAAATGAGCGCCTTGCCGTTGATGCCATGCCTCTTGGGCTGGTGTCGTTTACAAGCACTCAAATGATCAACGACCTCGGATTTTGATACGCTTACTCATCCGAGGTTGTTGTTGGAGCTCGTTGTTCTGAGCACCGCGACCGTTGTCTTCCCTAGACCTGGGCATGTTCGGAAAGCAGACCTTCGCCATCCCCACCCTTGTGGTGCATCACTAGCCGTTTAGCGGCAATCTGTCACGAGGCTATTGTCGCAAATCTGTAAAAATATTCTCCTGTGCCGAAGCGAGCACGAAACCGAGGTCTCCGGCGCCCACCGGTGAGTTGAGAGCACATCCGCCGACGGCTCTCGACCGAGCACTTTCGGGATGCAAAACTCCGGCCGATCCGCTATGTGCCAGCAGCACACTGGGCCGCGATAAGACAGACATGCTCCCGACATCCCCGCATGCATCAATGACCGCCGCTGGCGTCAGCCGTGGACTGCGCATGGGCCTGCCATTGGGCGGCAGCGGATTCATCTATGGGCTTGCGTTTGGAACGCTTGCGCAAAGCAAAGGACTGTCGATCTTCGAGGCGTTCCTGATGAGCGCACTGGTTTTTTCAGGCACGGCGCAGATTGCCGTTGTGCAGATTTGGCAAACGCATCCCAGTTTGCTGCCGGCGGCATTGATTGTTCTGTTCGCGAACGTCCGTTACGTCCTGATGAGTGCGTCGCTGCGCCCTTGGATGGGCGATCTCCCGGCCTGGAAAGCCCTGTTGCCATTGGCGTTCATGGTCGACGGTGCCTATGCCGCCGGGACCCGCGCACACGCCAATGGTGATGGTGACGCGGGCGTGATGTTGGGCACTAGTCTGGCAAGTTTCAGCGGCTGGGTTGTCGCAACGGTTCTGGGCTTCATGTCCGGCCAATGGATTGCGAACCCGAAACTGATCGGGCTCGACTTCGTCGTCATCGCGTTTTGCGCGTCGGCTGCGGCGATGATGTCACGCACGGTGCGGAATGTTTGGCCGGTGGTTGCGGCGGTCGTCGCGGTCGTCGCGCTCGACCGTTTTGCCCCAGGGCCTTGGACCGTGGTTGGCGCTGCGATGGCGGCAGCCCTGGTCGGTGCGGTCCTGCATCGGCCGAGTGCGGGACCTGGAGCATGACGCTGGATGCGAACACACTTGCGTTGATCCTCGTCATGACCGCTGCGGCCGCGTTCTGCCGATTTTCCGGGTTCTGGCTGATGCGGTTTGTGCCACTGACGCCAAGAGTGCGCGCGGGGCTGGACGCGATCCCGCTGGCGGTCATGCTTGGCATCATCATCCCTCCGGCACTTCGTGGCGGCGTGGCGGAAATTGCGGCTATTTCGGCAACACTGTTGGCGGTGCATTTACGCTACAATGAGTTGATTGCCGTCCTGGTCGGCATGGCGACAGTCGCTCTCTGTCGTTGGTTTACACTTTAATCTTCCTATGGATGCCTGTTTTATGCGCCGCTTACACGCCGATCTTTTGTTATTGTTTGCGGCTGTGATCTGGGGCTTTGCGTTTGTGTTTCAGAAGACGGCCATGTCGGTGATTGGCCCACTCACATTCATTGCAGCGCGTTCGATCGTGGCGGCGCTGGCATTGGCCCCTTTGGCCTGGCGTGAAAAGCAACACAATCCGCAAGCACCCGGAGCCGACTTTTTCAGGGTGGCTGTCGGCGGCGGTGTGGCGTTCTTTTTGGCGGCGACATTTCAGCAATTCGGATTGATCACCGCGACGATCACCAATACCGGGTTCCTGACGGCGCTGTATGTGGTCTTCGTGCCTTTCATTGCGTGGGTTTGGCGGCGCAAAGCTCCCGTCGCTATCGTCTGGCCAGCCGCGGTTTTATCATTCGTCGGCATGTGGTTGCTGGGCGGAGCAACCTTCAGCGCATTGGCCTACGGTGATGGTTTGGTGGCGATCTGCGCGGTGTTCTGGGCCCTGCATATGGTCGTAACGGCGCGCGCCTCGGAACATGACAGACCGATGTTGTTCACGTGTCTGCAGTTTGTTGTGGTGGCTGCGCTGGCATTGCTGGGCGCTGCGCTGACGGAAACTGTGACACTTGGCCAGTTGCGCGAGGTCTGGATCGAGATTGCCTATGTCGGGCTATTGTCGAGCGCGCTGACATTTGCGATTTTGACGGTCGCCATGCGGCACGCACCACCGGCCGAAGCTGCCGTTATTGTGTCGACTGAGAACCTATTCAGCGCAGTGGCCGGTGCAGTGTTTCTGGGAGAACGTCTCGACCTGATCAACTGGACCGGTGCGATCCTGATACTATTCGCAACACTGCTGGTTCAGCTGGCGCCCTATGGGACTGCGCTGTTTGGCCACAAGCCGGCTCCCAATAAGGCTTGACGGCAGTCGGCCTGACGCCGGATGAATTTGGCGCCGGATGAATTTGGCGCCGGATGAATTTGGCGCCGGATGAATTTGGCGCCGGATGAATTTGGCGCCGGATGAATTTGGCG
>JAYSUN010000153.1:0-2060 GCA_043719045.1 Hyphomicrobiaceae bacterium
GTCACAAACCGGCACTGCCCGGCTGTCTGAACCCTGGATCGGGCGCTGGAGCCTTGACGACTGACGCATCGGGCCGAGAAATTCTCAAACACTGAATAGTGCAACCCGCGAATGGATGATGTTACAAAACGACGAAAAATAGCTCATGGGGGACAGCATGCGTGTATTGCCGTTGATGTGCGTTAGCTTAGCGGGGTGTGCGACCCTCGCGACCTCTGACTATCAGGTGACTCAGACCACGCATGACGGAGTGAGCTACGAGGTCCGTTACCGGTACACGCCCGAGAATTTCATGCGCTGGATCAGCGTTCGGCCGACAACTGGCATACTCGATCCAAAAGATGATGCCGCAGGCGTAAAGGCGACCGCTGCCCTCATCCAATTCGGAACGTCGCAGACATGCACGCCCGCTCTGCTGCCTAAAAGACCAGACGTTGCCATTGTGGCACAATGGAAGTTTGCTCCACAGACCCTGCAACACCATACCGAGAAAACATGGTCAGATAAGCCGTTTCTCGGGGCCTTTGGCAAATGCCATCCTAACACATCGACGTGAGCCGGATCGGTCATCCGCTGGCCTGCGATCTAAGTATTCTGTCGTTGCGACAAAAAGTTGTCGTGGGTGGTGTCGCTGTGACAAAAAGAGTGTAATTGTGTCGCGACAACAACAACTGTCGCGAGCGATGCCGTGGCCAGCAAATTAGAAATCGATGAGCAACTGGCGGCACTTGCTGCTGTGATCGGTAACGCACAGGCCGGGCTGGCTATTCACGAGATCTCAGCACAAGCCAATCTTGGATTTGACCGGCGCACTCTTCAACGGCGGCTTGAAACGCTCATAGACGCTGGCCAGGTCATTCGGGCTGGAAATGGCTCGGCCACCCGCTATCAGCGGCGGATTGTTGGCGGTGCAACGGCTAGCGCTGTTGTGTCCCCGGTCATCCCCCTTTCGACGCAGGGCGTGAAGGTCCAAGCGGCCATCAGACAACCGCTGCCAGCCCGTGGGATCGTCGGGTACGAGCGCGGCTTTCTCGATGCGTACCGGCCCAACGTCACAAACTATCTGTCCAAGTCCGAGCAAGCCCATCTCCGGACGATAGGCCAACCCAATGTCGCCGTTCAACCCGCTGGCACCTACGCCAAGAACGTCCTCAACCGGCTGCTCATCGATTTATCCTGGAATTCGAGCCGCCTCGAAGGCAACACCTACTCGCTGCTCGACACCAAGCGTCTAGTCGATTTCGGCCAGGAGGCCGCAGGCAAGGACCGGCGCGAAGCGCAGATGATCCTCAACCACAAGGCGGCGATCGAGTTCCTCGTGCGGTCCGCCGACGAGATTGGATTCAACCGGCTGACGCTGCTCAACCTCCACGCGCTGTTGGCTGACGGCTTGCTCGAAGACCCGGACAGCCCCGGCCGGTTGCGCACGATCCTGATCGGGATCGATGGCTCGACCTACCATCCACCCGGCGTGCCGCAGCTCGTTGCGGAATGCTTCGATCAGATCCTCGCAACGGCCAACGCCGTCGCCGACCCATTTGAGCAGGCGTTGTTCGTCATGGTGCAGCTGCCCTACCTGCAACCCTTTGATGACGTGAACAAACGCGTCTCGCGGCTGGCCGCCAACATCCCGCTGATCAAAGGCAACCTGTGCCCGCTGTCGTTCATCGACGTGCCCAAGGACATCTATACGCAGGCGACGCTCGGCGTTTACGAACTGAACGACATCGCGCTGCTCAAGGACGTGTTCATCTGGGCCTATGAGCGGTCAGCCAGCCGGTACGCGGCCGTGCGCCAGCAGATCGGCGAGCCAGATCCGTTCAGGTTCCGGCACCGCGCAGCATTGCAAGAGGTCGTCGGCGAGGTCATCCGCAGCGGGATGGACCGCAAGGTTGCCTTTGACCACCTGAAGACATGGGCTGGCACCCATCTCGATGCTGGCGATCAGGCGCCATTCCGTGAAATGGCTGAAGCTGAGCTGATGGCCCTACACGAGGGCAACTTCGCACGGTACCAGATCCGTCCGACCGAGTTCATGGTTTGGCACAAGCGCTGGCGCG
>JAYSUN010000154.1:0-17007 GCA_043719045.1 Hyphomicrobiaceae bacterium
GCCGGCGCAACTGGGCCCGCGTGGCAGGTGTGTAGTCGGTGATATCCTCGCCGAACATCTGCAGGCGCCCGCGGGTCGGCTTATTGGTCATGAACAGCATGCGCAACAGCGATGTCTTGCCCGCGCCTGATGGTCCGGTCAAAAAATAGAATGATCCCGGCCGCAAATGAAATGACACGTCGTGCAGCACTTCGCCGCCGCGGTCATACTTCAATCCGACGTTGTCCAGTCTGATCACCGGTCAGACCCTACCCTGTTGCTCGATGGGGCATGCGAATCACAAACCCTGTCAGACTTATCGTCGTTCCCATGGGCGCGATCAATTGGGGATCATTGTGGCGGGCTGATGGGGCCGTTGGAAGGGGCCGCAAAGTCACGCCGGTGAACCTGACCCGCCAGCCGGCCGCAGACGACGTCTGGCGGGTCCGCCGCAAAGTCGCCACTGTGGCGCGAGTTGGACGTTCGAGCCGGACCTATTGAACTTGCCGCCGGGGATCGCGACGGTTCGCCCGCCAAAGCCCAGCATGCCGCCGGTCGTAACGTGGATTTCTTCGACCTTACCGTTTGCGGCGCCTTTCACGGTGCGGACTTCGCCGGACCACATGCCCTGGCGCACGCACGCCTCGGCAAACTGGATTTTGGCTTCGGCGCTGTCGGTGTCGTTGACCAGTTGACGCAATCGCCGCCATTCCGCATCGGGGCTGTTCAGTGTCGTCACATCAGACGCAACCTTGCGACCGCGGCGGGTGTTGGCCATTTCCGGCAGCAGTTCAAACCCGATGTAGGCGATGGAGCCGACAAAGGGCACGAACATCAATATGTAAAACCAGATCTGCGACCGCCCGGTTTTGTTCGCATGCAGCGCAAACCCGATGGCGATTCAAATGGACAATGCCGATGATTGGCATAGCTGTCCCCCGGGCCCGATAACTCCCGACACTATAGTGGAGCAGCCCACGGACGGGAAGCAGGAGGCCACACCATTGTGCCTCGGAAGGGCCATAAGATCTGGACATCCCCGAGCAACCGCGGCAGGTTTAACGCTGTCACATCAATCCGGGATTTTCACCATGCTTGACGCGTACATCTATGACGGCCTGCGGACTCCGTTCGGTCGTCACGCCGGTGGCATCGCCAAAGTCCGGCCCGACGACTTACTCGGCGGTGTGATGAAAGAAGTCGTGGCTCGATCTGGCTTCAAGGCTGATCAGATCGATGATGTCACCGTCGGCTGCACCAATCAAGCCGGCGAGGACGCCCGGAACGTTGCCCGCCACGCGCTCTTGCTCGCAGGCTTGCCAATCGAAACGCCAGGCTCCGTGACCAATCGCTTGTGTGGCTCCGGCCTCAATGCGCTGATCCATGCAGCGCACGCCATCACCTGCAAGGAAGCCGAGGTCGCGATCATCGGTGGCGTCGAAAGCATGTCGCGGGCGCCCTTCGTCATGGCGAAGGCCGAAACCGCTTTCTCGCGCGATTTCCGCATGTTCGATTCAACCATCGGCGCGCGTTTCCCAAATCCGAAAATTGAAAAACAGTTCGGTGGTCATACCATGCCTGAGACCGCGGATAACATGGCGCGCGATTTCCAACTCACGCGTGAGGCGTGCGATATGTTTGCTTACGGATCCCAACAGAAATTTGAAAAGGCGCGGGCCAGCGGCTTTTTCAAAGGCGAGATCCACGCGGTCACGATCGCCGGCGGCAAAGGCAAATCTGACACCGTCATCGCCGATGACGAACATCCGCGCCCCCAGACCACGCTGGCCGACCTGCAGAAACTGAAAGCCATTTTTGACGGTGGCGTCACCACCGCGGGCAACGCGTCGGGCGTCAATGACGGCGCAGCCGCACTCCTCATCGCCAGCCACAAAGCCGGTGACAAAGCCGGCAAAAAACCCATCGCGCGCATCGTCTCGACGGCGGTGGCGGGCGTTGCTCCACGGATCATGGGTTATGGCCCGGTCCCTGCCGCTGAAAAGGCTTTGCAGCGCGCAGGCCTGACGATCAAGGACATGGACATCATCGAAATCAACGAAGCCTTTGCCGCGCAGGTCCTTGGGTGCCTCAAGGGCTTGAATGTCGACGTCGATGATTCACGGGTCAACCCAAATGGAGGGGCTATCGCGGTCGGTCATCCGCTCGGCGCATCCGGTGCACGTCTCGCGTTGACCGTCGCGCGACAATTGCAGCATTCGGGTAAGCGTTACGCATTGGTGTCCATGTGCATCGGTGTCGGCCAAGGCATCGCCGTCGTCATGGAGCGAGTGTGACTGACCTGACATCAGCGCACGCATCCTCGGCGGTCCGATGCGCAGTTGACGGCCGGTGTAGCTGAAGCTCTCGTTGCGGATCTCCAATCAGCAGTCGAACTTCAGTGAACGGCAACTGCATCGGATGCGTCCGCGAGAGAATTCCAGGCCATTTGCAGGCGTCGCTTATCCCTTCTCATAGCCGTCGGCGATCAGACGATCCAGCAAGCGCACGCCCCAGCCTGAGCCCCAACTGGTGTTGATATCGGTTTTGTTACTATCCATCGCGACGCCGGCGACATCCAAATGCGCCCATGGCACGTCGCGCACGAAGCGCTGGAGAAACTGGGCCGCCGTGATAGAGCCGCCAAACCGCCCGCCGGTATTCTTCATGTCCGCAAAACGGCTGTCGATGAGTTTGTCGTAGGCCTTGCCGAGTGGCATCCGCCAGACCTTTTCAGCCGTGGCCTCCCCGGCGGCGGATAACTCAGCCGACAGCTTGTCGTTATTCGAAAACAGGCCCGCGTGCTCCTTGCCCAGCGCGACCATGATCGCCCCGGTCAGTGTTGCCAGATCGATCATGAACCGCGGCTTGAAGTGTTCCTCGGCGTACCAAAGAATATCGGCCAAAACCAAGCGTCCCTCGGCATCGGTATTGATGATCTCGATGGTTTGACCGGACAATGATGTCACGATATCGCCAGGCCGCTGCGCGCTGCCTGATGGCATGTTCTCAACCAAGCCGACGATGCCGACAGCATTGACGGGAGCCTTGCGTTTGGCCAACGCCAGCATCAATCCGGTCACGCACGCAGCCCCGCCCATGTCGCCCTTCATGTCCTCCATCCCGGCCGCGGGTTTAATGGAAATCCCACCGGTATCGAAGGTGACGCCTTTGCCGACAAAGCAGACTGGTTTTGACCGTTTCGACTTAGCACCGTGCCAGTGCATAATGGCCACGCGCGGCGGCCGCACGCTGCCTTGCGCCACACCGACCAACGCGCCCATCTTGAGCGTTCGCAAGTGCGGCTCATCAAAAATCTCAACTTCGAGACCCGCGGCCGAAAGTGCCAGAATACGGTTGGCGAATTCGACGGGGCCTAAAGCGTTCGAGGGTTCATTGACCAGATCACGCGCCAGAGCCACGCCTTCGGCAACCGCCAGCCGTTCGGCAAAAGCTGCCTGTGCCTGTTCCGGTTTCGCGACGTGGATTTGCAGCGTCGTCAGCCCATTGCCGTGGCTCGGTTCATCGTCGGTCTTGCGAGTCTGATACGCCTTGAATGTGTAGCTGCGCAGCACTGCGCCATAGGCCAGGTCCGCGGCCAATGTCGTCACCGCTGCAGGACTGTGCCCGTCCAATTCAACCAGCACACTGACGATCTGAGCCTTCTTTCCACTCGCCGCGACGTGGATGGCGCCACCGAGATTGAGCCGGTCGGTTTCTGAAGGATCCGGACCCGCCCCCATCAGAATGACGCGTCGAGCCTCCAACCGTGGGGGCGCCAGAACCTCAATCGAGGCCTTCATTTTGCCTTTGAAATCGGCGGCCTCGGCAGCCTTCGACAGGGCATTCCCCGATCGTTGATCGAGGGCCTTGCCGGCCGCACCGAGCAAGGGACCGTTACCTGTCAGTACCACCGCGACGGCGCTTAAACCGACATCCAGTGGTACAAAGCGAATATCAAGAGCGAGCGGCATGTCGGTTCCAATCAGTCGAGACCAGAGATTCGGTGCGGTGCAGTCTACTCATGCGGCGCAACCGCTGTCTAATCGAGCACAAAATCAGGGCAAGGTTGATTTGCTGAAGGCCCTTATGGGTGTCCAGTCAGCGGGTGGGTTCATGGTTGCGCTCAACTCCCGACCAACAACCACAGGCCACGCACGAGGTAGACGGCGCTGATGCCCTGAATGACCCACTTGCTCCAGCGGCGGAAATTGGCGTCGGTCATGCGCTCGAGAATGTGTGATGCCAGTGTCGTGCCGAACATCGCCAATGCGATCGCGGCAGCGAAGACCCACACCGGAAAGCCGCCGTCGAACGTCGCCGTGAATGAGCCGAAGTAGAGAATGCGTGCGAGGTGACCGGCGGTTTGAGTCGTGGCTTTGGTTGCAACTACGGTTTTCCGGTCAAGCCCGCTTGTTTGATAGAAGACGTCGAGAATTGGACCTGCGACACCCGCGAGCAGCGTGAAGGCCATTACGATCGCACCACATAAGTAGGCTGCGCCGGGTCGGGTGATATCCGGTGTCAATGGCTTCGGCATGACGTCGGCCAGAAACGGCGACAAGCCAAGTCCAATGTAGACGATGGCCTTGTTCGGCAGAAACGAGATCCAACGCAGGATCACGAACACGACGGCAGCACCGATCAAAGAGCGCCACACCAGATCCCAGCGAACATGCTTGATCCACAGGACAGCGCGCCAGCCATTGGCCGCAGACTGAGTGGCACCAAACAAGATCATTGCGGGGGCCACATCGAGCAGCAGCAACAACACGCCCAGGAGGATCAGGCCACCCGCCATCCCAAAGATGCCGGACAGAAAAGATGTTGCGACGATTGTCAGCGCAATCGTAACGAGCGCAACGGCTGAAAGCATGTTGGTCCCCCACAAACCAGGAATCAACGCAGCATAGTCAAAATCGGTTCCGGGGATATGGTTGGATCGCACGCGAGAGCTGAACGACTGGCTCGACCGTCGCCGCCGGAGCGGTCACCCCAATGGCAATGCGTCACGTCACGCTGCAAAGTGTTGGATCTTGCGGTGTGCTATGGTCACTGTTCGAGCTCTGATGCGTTTGCCGGTTTGGGCTTTTTCGGCTTCTGGCAGCACGTCGAAACTTGGCCAGATACCGGTTACCAGGGTCTTGGCGTAACCATCCGCGTGGGCCCAACGGCGCATAGAAGCGGCCGCCGCCATGTGGTCGTAGCTCAGGCGCCGGTATGAGAGTGTGACAGCGTCCAAAGTCGGTGTGATCAAGCCGTACCAGACATCGGTGGTGCCATCGTTGGCGGGCATGCCGATCACCCCCGCATTGAACCAGGTTTTGGCCAGAGCTTTGGCAATGAATGGCACGCCGGCATGACCGGCAATGACGACGTCACCGCTGACGCTGGCCAATTCCTCCGCAATAGCCGCCGTCTCCGACCCAAAGATGAAGCGGTTGATCTGCTGGCGACCACCGTGCAGCACCGTGAACTGGAGTCCGGCTAACGCGAACGTCGCTTGCGTTGGCAATGCGCGCATCCATGCCCGGCTGGCGTCTGAAACGCGCTTGTTGGCGAATGGATACCAGCCTTTGGCCATCAGATCGCAAGCTGTACCCGCCTCAAAGCCACAGCCGCAATCCTCAGCACCCGCCCCGATTTGCTCCTCGCAGTTGCCAGCGATCACATGGCAACCCCAATCACGAACCGAACTGACGGTCGCTTCGGGTTCCGCTGCGTAGGCGATGACATCGCCGGTACAGATGGTCCGATGTGGGGGTATTGCGAGCCGCTCCGCCTCAGCCCGCATCGCCTCGGTCGCGCGCAAATTTGAATATGGCCCGCCAAAGATCAAGATCGGTCCTTCGCTACGTGTCAGCGCCGCTGTCCAATCCGCAGTCCAACTCTTCGTCGACGTCATGTGTGGCTACAATCTTGTTGCATTGCGATGCGTCCGACGAAGCCCGACCCCGAGTTGACATGCAATTCACAACTTGGTCAGCGGACACCGCGAAACAGGAACGTCTTGCCCGCCTTGTAGTCATAGTTGGGGTCCTCCCAAGCGATCATCTTGCCGGGGTTGAGAAGCCCTTGTGGATCGGCCTCGCGCTTAAATGCGAGCTGCACCGCATCCGTTTGCTTCATGCCGCCCTCTTCGAGGGTGTAGCGATGTGGGTTGAAAATCGGAGCCCCCATGGCCTCGTGGATCTGGACAATTTCGTCGAGGCGAGCCTCAGTCGTGAAACGGACCAATGGCAAACCAAACGCTGTCACCTTACCGTCGAAACGGACAAATTCGAGATGCGCTTGGACTTCATCGCCGAAGTGGTTGTGGAGTTTCTCGACCAACGACACGACATTTGGGAACGGATACAGCACTTGCAGATAGGTCATCGCGGGATCAACCCGCAGTGCCCGCAACGTGGTATGGTTCCAGCCAAGTTCGTACACCGGTGGCAAACCCTTGGCATCTGCCTCGGAGAGTGTGTCGGAGCGCAACAGGACTTGGCTCTTCTTGAACGCCTGTGTGAATGCCAGCAGGGCGTCGACCGCAAAGTCTGCCACCATGACGGTGACGATGTGCTGTTCGCGCGGCAGGAACCTGCGGTGGCGGCTGAAATAGGTGTGGCCGACAGGCGCTGCAATGACGGCCAACTGCTTCAGCGCCAGCCCGTCCTGTTCACCGAGCGCATTGGCATATTCGGTGGCTGAGTTGAGACTGTCGAAACCGATGATCATATCGACCCAGTGATACGCTGGTCCGAGTGGCACTTCGACTTCGGTGATGATGCCGTTGGTGCCGTAAGCATGACTGACCTTGTGCAAGTCATTGCCACTCAGCTCGAGCACGCGTGGTTCAGCCTCCATCGTCACGACACGCAGGCGAATGATGTTGCCAAAGTCCCGCAGGCCACCCCATTTGATCGAGCCGACGCCCCCAGAGCCACCGGCTATAAATCCGCCAAGGGTTGCGGTTTTGTAAGTCGAGGGATGCAGCCGCAATTCCTGACCAATCGCCGCCCGTGTCGCGATGTCGATATCGGCGAGGATGGCACCAGGGCCCGTGACGACCCGACCGGAGCCGATGCTGGCGATGGCGTTCATAGCTGAGAGATCGAGCACAACGCCGCCCGACAGCGGCATGGCCTGCCCATAGTTGCCCGTGCCCGTCCCGCGCGGCGTCACCGGAATGCCAAGTGCGTGACAAGCTTTCAACGCGGTGATCACCTCAGATTCGTTGGCCGGCGTTACGATCAAGTCAGCGGTGATCGCAGCAAGTTGTCGCTTCAACACCGGCGAGTACCAATAAAAATCCCGGCTCTTCATCTGCACCAGCGTCGGATTGTCCTCCCATCGAATTCGGTCCAGGAGGGTTTTCAAAGCGGCGATGTCGTGACCGGGCATGGGCTTTTGTCGGGCTTGAGGTTCAGCAGGTTGTGAAGCGGTTCGGGCTTGGATGTTGCTTCAGGTGTTCTTCCACAGGCGCGTGGTCGATACGCTTTCAACCATGCCGTCGATGTCACGGGCGAGTGTCTCCTGGGCCAACGCGTCATCACCGCCGACCCGTGGCGCAATGATCTGCCCGAATGAAACTCTCATCCGCTCGCCCCAGGCCTCCGGCTGCCAAAGTTTCGCCCGCGCGATCGAACGAGCGCAATGGAAATAGCAGTGCTCGATGGCAACACGGATGACCAGCAGCGCGGGCCGTTCAGCAGACCCGAGTTGGGCCAGAAGCTCAACATCATCATAGATGGCCGCCTGCCCCGAGACGCGAAACGTCTCAGACGTTCCCGGCAGCATGAAAATCAACGCAATTTGACCGGTCGCGATGATGTTCTGCAGACCGAACGCTAGATTGTTGCCGACCCGTTCCGGGATCAGCAGGGTGCGGTCGTCCTCAATGCGGGCAAACCCCGGCGCGTCCCCTTTCGGCGACACCTCGAGCTTGCCAGCGGCGTCGCGCGTGGCCATCATGGCGAAGGGCGCGCGTGCAATAAACCTCTTCCCTTGCTCGTCCAGGGCCGGCAGAATTTTTGCCAAGGTGGTTTGCCGCGGCGCGGCCAGTGTTCGCCGTAAGCCTTCGACCGATGTTATCTGAGCCATCTGTCAGTCCTCCTTACGATGCCACTTTGCCAACCTGACAGTTTGTCATAAAGCTGCCTGACCCCGTTCATGCCCGCTTCAGACAGGTTGAGGCAAGGGCTGAAGCGGGGCATGGCGGACGACCGCCCGAGGGAAGTTGCGGGCATGACGGCCGAGGCGACCACAGTTAAAATTCCGGAGGACGCGCCTGGTTTTCACTTGGAGCCGCGGGTCGCGAAGGCTTTTTTTCGGTTTGCCGGCCAGTTCTGGCAAGGTGACACTGCGCGAACCGCCTGGTTGTTGACGCTGGGTCTGGCCGCAAGTCTGATTGCCTCGACTTACATCACCGTCCAGATGAACCATTGGAACCGCTGGTTCTTTGACGCCCTCGAGAGTAAAGATGTCGCCTCAGTCAAGCAGGCCATGCTGGTTTTTTTCGGTATTGTCGCCGGCATGGCCGCGATCGGCGTCGCCATCGTCTTAACCCGCGAAACGCTGCAGGTGCGTTGGCGCGCGTGGCTGGTTGAAAATCTGGTTGGTACCTGGCTGGAACGGCAGCGGTTTTATCATCTCAACGCCACCGGGCGCGAACCACCCAATCCCGAGTACCGCATTTCCGATGATACGCGCTGGGCGACGGAGGTGCTGGTCGATCTCGGTATTGGCCTGCTTTCAGCCGTGACGGGCGGCATCGCGTTCATGGCTATTCTCTGGAGCGTCGGTGGCGCCTACGCCATCGGCGGCATCACCATTCCCGGCTACATGGTCTGGCTGGCGCTGGCTTACGGGATCGCGGCCTCGCTGTTGATGGCCTGGGTCGGCAAGCCCCTGGTTGGCCGGGTTGGTCAGAAAAATGAGGCCGAGGGATACTTTCGTTTTGCCATGATGCGCCTGCGCGACAACGCCGAGAGCATCGCGCTGATGCAGGGCGGTCCTGCCGAACGCGCTACCCTCTCGCGCTTCTACGATAGCGTCGTGGCGCGCTGGCTTGCGGTGGTCAAGAGCCACGGCCATGTCACCTGGATCACCAACTGCTCCGGTCCGATGATCCCGATTTTACCGCTGTTGTTTGCCGCCCCCAAGTATCTCGCCGGCGATCTCACGCTCGGCCAGGTCACTCAGCTCGCAGCGGCCTTCGTTCAGGTCCAGATCGCGATCTCATGGACCGTCGACAACTATAACCGGATCGCCGAATGGTACGCCTCCGCCCGCCGCGTGATGGACATTGTCGACGCCAGTATCGCGATCGATCCGACCATTGATCTCGCCGAAGCCGGTCGGTCACCAACCGCGCCGTCCGCACCGGCCATTGCGGTCACAGGCCTCAGTGTCGAAGATGGCAGTGGGCTGCCCCTCTTCAACGCCGCAGACCTCCGTCTGGCACCGGGTGAACTGGTGCATATCGCGGGCGATTCCGGCACCGGTAAATCCACTTTGGCCCGCCTCCTGTCGGGGCTGCTCGCCCCCGCCACCGGCTCGATCGGTTTCCCGGCTCACGCGCGCCTGATGGTTCTGCCCCAGAAGGCTTATGTCCCCTTGGGCACGCTCAGCCATGCTTTGAGCTATCCCGCCACCGAATCCCGTCCGTTGAAAGCCGACGCACAGCGGGCGCTGGAGCAAGCCGGCTTGTCGGTTCTGAAATCTCGCCTCGACGACTCCGCCCGCTGGGATCAGGTGTTGTCCAGTGGCGAGCGCCAGCGTCTGGGTCTTGCTCGAGTGTTGCTTCAAAAGCCCGATGTGATCGTTCTCGACGACGCCTTGTCAGCCCTCGAAGAGCCCGCTCAAATCGCATTGATCTCAGCGCTGCGAACGGCGCTGCCAAAATCCGCCATCCTGGCACTGAGTCAACGCCCGGCTCCAGCAGCGTTCGGCGCCCGCCAACATGTCCTCCAACGCAGCCCGGCTGGAGCTGTCCTCAAGCCAACTCCCGTCCGCTCACCCGAACGGGTATAAACTTAGCCTACCCACCGCATCGTCACCGTGTCGCGCGCACGTCCACTGACAAGCGAGGCGGGGATCCCAACCCACAGAACCAGCCTTAAAGAGTTATTCGCCCATGACCGCCACCCCCGCCAAACTGAATTTCTGGAACGCTACTTGGTCGCTGGATGAAACGCAGTGCCCCTGCGATATTCATTTCCTCGACTACCTCAAGGACAGGAACATCGCCGGTAAGGACATCTTTCACATGGGCACCGGCAATCACCACATCATTGGTTTGGAAACCGCCAAATCGGGGACCAACAATCATGTCCTCGGCATTACCGCGTCCAAGGAGGAATACGATGACTACGTCAAACTGCTCATCGCCGACGCTCGACTCGGTTTCACCTACAAATGCTATTTCGGTGACATCTACCAGATCGACACGCGGCTAATGCCCGCGCTCGACTTCGCAACCTTGTTCCACATCGGCGAGTACCGCACTGCGGAAAACGACAAATACGGCGCCCTCACCGACACTGCCATGACCCTTAAACTGGCCGATAGCCTGCGCCCGGGCGGTGAAATCCACTTTTACACGGGCTCGTTCGCCTACGACAAAGGCGAGACCGCCGGCCGTGCCCTGATCGCGAAACAAGGTTTTACGGATATGGGCCGCTTCAAAACCCTGCACATCTTCAAAAAACCGGGGTGATTCAACTGCCGTCTCCCCATGCCCTTGCAAGGGGAGAAGGTGGTCCCCGGCGCGCATGCGCCAAACAGTGGAGACCGGATGTGGGGCAGCCGCCAGCAGTGCTCAAAGTCAAAAGCAATCCCGGTCATTTCCGGAAACATCGTAAATAAAACCGGCCTTGGTCTTGCTGCCCGAATCGCCGCAAAGCCTTGTTGAATCATGCTGGCACGCGGAAAAGGCAGCCGTTATTCATCATGATCGGCCAATTTGGCCCTGTCCGAATCCGGGTTACACTGTGTGCCGTCGCCCTCTTGCGACATCCTTGATCCCGCTCGTAAAGGCTGCCGCCCCCACCCATGCAAATGCCCGCCAAACCGCCTATGCCGACCTTCGAGGTCTATAAGCGTGCGCTGCTGATGCTCTGGCACGAGCGGGCGTTGGCTGCGGCCTTGACCGCCGCCGGCATGGTCATCGCCATCGTCCAGGTCTACGAACAAAAGCTGTTCGGCTGGGTGGTTGATGCGTTGGCCAAGGGCGAAGGCGCTTTTGGCGTCATCGGCTTGTGGGCGGCGCTTGGCCTTGGCGCAATTTTGGCCAGTGTTGTCGTCGCGGTCGCAGCCGATCGACTTGCCCACCGGCGTCGTTTGGCGGCCATGGGTTTGGTCTTCGAACAGGCGATTGGCCTGCCGATCAGTTATCACGCAGAAAAAGGCTCGGGCGCCGTTGTCCGCACCATCCTCGCTGGCACCGACGCCCTGTTCTGGTTGTGGCTTTCGTTCATGCGCGAACAGCTGACCGCCATTGTCGGCATTTTGTTTCTGATCCCCGTGGCGCTTCAAATCGACGTCCGCATGTCGGCCATTCTGGGCGTCCTCGCCGTAGTTTATCTGGTGCTGAATATCCTGGTGGTTGAACGCACCAGCGCCGGCCAAGCCGCCATCGAGGGCTATCATAACAACGTCTACGGCCGCGTTGGTGATGTGCTGGGTAACGTCACGGTCGTGCAAAGCTACACTCGTCTGGGCGCGGAAATGCAGGCCATGCGCTCCCTGATGAATGATCTCTTGTCAGCACAGTATCCGGTTCTGACGTGGTGGGGCCTGCTCACGGTTCTCACCCGTGCTGCCGCCACCATCACCATGGTGGTGGTCTTTGCGGTGGGTGCTCTCCTGGTCCAGAAGGGCGAGGCCACCGTCGGCACCATTGTCACCTTCGTCGGTTTTGCCAACCTGCTGATCGGCAAACTCGACCAACTCTCTGGCTTTGTCGTCCGCATCTATCAGCAAGCGCCGACCTTACGCACATATTTTGAACTCCTCGACACCAAGGCCAGCGTCTCCGACCGGCCTGGGGTTCCCGACGTCACAGCCGTTGCGGGCCGCGTTGTTTTTGACGATGTCTGCTTCCAATACGGCACGGGGTCGCAAGGTGTCTTCAACGTCAAGTTCGAAGCCAAGAAGGGTGAAACCATCGCCTTGGTCGGGCCTACCGGATCGGGTAAAACCACCACTCTTGCCTTGCTCCAGCGGATGCGCAACCCAGACACGGGCCGCATCCTTATCGACGGTACCGATATCACCGACGTGACTGTGAATTCGGTCCGCCACAGTATTGCGGTCGTGTTTCAGGATGCCGGATTGTTCAATCGTTCGATCGGAGAGAACATCCGCATCGGCCGTCCTGATGCCACTGACGCGGAGGTGGCGCGCGCCGCCGGACTAGCCGAAGCCCACGAGTTCATCAATCAAAAACCCGGAGGCTATAGCTTCGTCATCGGTGAGCGCGGCTTATCGCTCTCAGGGGGCGAACGTCAGCGTTTGGCCATCGCCCGCGCTATCCTCAAGGACGCGCCGATCCTGATCCTCGATGAAGCCACATCCGCACTCGATGCCGAGACCGAGGCCAAGATCAAGCGCGCACTCGACACTCTGCGTGAGGGACGCACCACTTTCATCATCGCCCATCGTCTCTCGACCGTTGCCGACGCCGACACCATTCTTGTCCTCGACAAGGGTCGCATCGTTGAACGCGGCAGCTTCCGATCCCTCGTTGCCGACAAGGGCCTGTTCGCCCGCCTCGTCGCCGAAGGCGGCTTTACCGAACCCACAGCCCCCGAAGACGAAGCCACCGCCAACGCCATCACCTCCGGCGCCCACGACGAAGCCGGATGACGGAGGGGGACCTAACTGTCGCGCCGGGATGACGCGTGGCGGGGGCGCTTCAATCGAGCCTCGCCGTCGCAACTTATGATCGGTGAAAGCAGTGGTCCGGTTTCAACCGATTGGCTTGCCCGCACTGCCTCGCCAATCGGCACCGGCTCTGGCATAACCCGGAAACGAAAGGCTCCCCCGATGCTCCGTGCCACCACCGTTGTCCGTCGCGCCGATATGACCGGCAAAATCCCCGTCGACACCATCACGCTCGACCGTGCATCGCGCTTCCGCCGCCGGATTGCGTTGCAGACGGATCGGGGACACGATCTGTTGTTGGACCTTGCCGACACGACCTATCTTGCCGATGGCGACGGCCTGCTGCTGCAGAATGGTGCCTATGTAAAGGTGGTCGCCGCACCGGAGCCGCTGTTGGAAATTCACGGCCATGCGCCCTCCGACCTGGCGCGCATGGCCTGGCATATCGGCAATCGACACACGGCGGCGGAGATCACCACCGCGGCGCTGTACATCCAGCCGGATCATGTGCTGGAAGCGATGGTGATCGGCCTCGGCGGCCACGTCCACCACGTGCTGCGTCCCTTTGAGCCCGAGGGTGGTGCTTACGGCCATAAGGGCGGGCTGCAGGAGAGCCACCATCACGGCGGTGATCATGCCCATCCGCATAGCCATCCGCATAAAGCCTAGAGCCCATGCTGGTAGCGCTCGACCCGACAGTGAAGGCCGCATCCGGCGCTGATCCGTCGCGCCTGCTCCTGATCTGGTTGTCGCCCGCCTTTCCCGTTGGGACTTACGCGTACAGTCACGGGCTCGAGGCTGCCGTCGCGCGTGGCCTCGTCGTCAAGGCTGCCGGCCTCAGCGCGTGGCTGCGCGCGCTGCTGATGCACGGCTCTGTCCGCAACGATCTGATCCTGCTGACGCAGACGATGCAGGCCATCAAGGATGCGGACGGCGCAGCCCTGACCGAGCTCAATGCCCTGGCCCTTGCGCTCCAGCCCTCAGCGGAACGTCACCTTGAAACCGCGCAACAAGGCACGTCCTTCGCCATGGCGATTGACGCGGCTTGGCCGTGCGACGCGATCACCACAGTGCGCGCCGCCTGCCCCGGTGACATCGCCTACCCGGTGGCCGTGGGCGCGGCCGCGGCTGGTCACGCCATTGCCGCCATTGACACGCGCCATGCGTACACGCTGGCCTTCACGCAGAACTTGGTCTCGGCCGCGATCCGGCTGTCGGTCATCGGCCAGACTGACGGCCAGCGCGTCCTGGCATCTTGCCTCGCCGACATGGCCGAAGTAGCGCGCGCCACCGGACCCCTCACGCTGGATGATCTCGGCAGTGCGGCGCTCTCGTCAGACCTGGCCTCACTTGAACACGAGACGCTGTACTCCCGGCTGTTCCGCTCATGACATCAGATGTGCTCCTGGCCCGCGCAGTGGTCGGCACGCGTGCGGTGACGCAAATGCCGCCGCCAGCTGCGTGCTTCACCGTTGCCTCGTGGCCCGTCGCGCCAAAATTGCTGAATGGCCGCGACGTCTTTCAATTTTGGCGCGACATGAGGGCCACGAGAAAAATCATTGGCTGAGTGTGGCGTTCATCGCGCCTTGGTTGATCCCAGTCGAGCCGGAACACCGATCAACCAAGGCGCGACGCCACACTCGGTGTTGGCGGCGACACAACCGGGTCTCGCAGCCTGTGTCTCGAGCCACCATTTGCGCGATTGGACCGCGCCGGCTATTCCCCGCCTTGCTTCGTGCTTGGCACGGGCGTTGGGTTCCTGCTTTCAAGAGGCTGACGATGAGTGCGCATTCAAAACATGGCCCGCTTCGCGTCGGCATCGGCGGCCCCGTCGGGTCCGGCAAGACCACGCTGACCGCGGCCCTCTGTAAGACCTTCCGCGACCGCTATGACATCTGCGCTATCACCAACGACATCTACACCAAAGAGGACGCGGAAATCCTGATGCGGATGCAGGCGCTGCCGCTGGAGCGTATCATGGGGGTCGAGACCGGCGGATGTCCGCATACGGCCATCCGCGAGGATTGCTCAATCAATCTCGCAGCCATCGCCACCATGCGCGGAAAATTCCCGAACCTGGACCTGATCCTGATCGAAAGCGGCGGTGACAATCTGGCCGCCACCTTCTCGCCGGAGCTTGCCGATATCACGCTCTATGTCATCGACGTTGCCCAGGGCGAGAAAATCCCCCGCAAAGGCGGCCCGGGGATTACCCGCTCGGATCTGCTGATCATCAATAAAACCGACCTCGCACCTCACGTCGGGGCTGATTTGTCGGTCATGGATCGTGACGCCCGCAAGCAGCGCGGCGAGCGCCCGTTTGTATTTGCCAATGTTACGGCAGGCGTCGGCGTTGCCGAGATCGCAGCCTTCATCACCAGGGCTGGTGGCCTTTAAAACTTCAGTCGCGCCACCCGCTTGACCATCGGCAACTCTTTGATCCGCGTCATCACGCTGTCGTTTGGGGCCTCGTCCGTGGCCACGATGCAGATCGCCTCGCCGCCCGGCTTGTCGCGTCCCAGGTTCATGGTTGCGATGTTGAGCCCGGCTTCCCCCATCACCATACCGAAACGGCCGATAAAACCTGGCTTGTCGGCGTTGCGCACGAACAGCATGTGCGGCGCGACCTCAAACTCCATGTCGATGTCCCGGACTTGAATGATCCGAGGGCGTCCGTCTGAAAACACGGTGCCGGCGACGGCGCGGTCGTAGTCATCAGTCTCCAATGTCAGTTTGATGTAGCTCTCATAGATGCCGTCCTGATCGCGGCGGCTTTCCTCAATTTTGATGCCGCGTTCCTGTGCGACCGACACCGCCGAGACCATGTTGATGCTTTCAGCCAGGGCCGGTTTCAGCACCGAGGCCACTGCCACGGCCGTCATCGGTTTGACGTTGAGCTTGGCGACATCGCCGCAATACATCAGCTTGATGCCTTTGATGCGCGTGTCCGTCAGCTGGCCCGCGAACAAACCGAGCTGCTCGGCCAGTTTGATGAACGGCGTCAGACGCGGCGCTTCTTCGGCGGTAATCGACGGGAAATTGACTGCGTTCGAGATCGCGCCCTTCAAGAGATAATCAGCCATCTGCTCGGCCACCTGCAGCGCCACGTTCTCCTGCGCCTCACCGGTTGCGGCCCCCAAGTGCGGCGTACAAATCAGGTTCGGCAAACCAAACAGCGGATTGTCTTTGGCCGGCTCGACTTCGAATACATCGAGCGCTGCACCGGCAACCTGGCCCGCCTTCAGCCCGGTCAGCAACGCCGCTTCATCGATCAATCCGCCGCGCGCACAGTTGATGATCCGCACCCCCTTCTTGCACAGGGCCAGCGCCCGCGCGTCGATGATGTTCCTGGTGCGCTCGATTAACGGCGTGTGCAGAGTGATAAAGTCAGCGCGCTTGAGCAACTCGTCCAATTCAACCTTTTGCACGCCCAATTCAATCGCGCGTTCTGGTGACAGATAGGGATCGAACGCCACCACCTTCATCTTCAACCCGATGGCCCGATCCGCCACAATCGAGCCGATGTTGCCACAACCGATCACGCCGAGGGTTTTGTTGAACAATTCAACGCCCATGAAGCGCGACTTCTCCCACTTGCTGGCTTGGGTCGAACGATCCGCTTCCGGGATCTGGCGGGCGAGTGCCATCATCATGGAAATTGCGTGCTCGGCTGTCGTGATCGAGTTGCCAAACGGCGTGTTCATGACAATCACACCCTTGGCCGTCGCGGCCGGCACATCGACGTTGTCGACGCCGATCCCCGCGCGCCCGACCACCCGCAATTTCGTGGCCGCCGCCAGCAGTTTCGCGGTCACCTTGGTGGCCGAGCGGATGGCCAAGCCATCGTAGTCGCCGATGATCTTTTCCAACTCGTCCTTGGTCAGCCCGACCTTCATATCGACGGCGATGCCGCGCTCCCTGAAGATCGCAACCGCCGCTGGCGATAGAGCATCAGCAATCAGAACTTTTGGTGCAGACATTGGGGCATCCTTCCGGACGTTTGGTTTGCAGCGGTCCCCTCGCCTCGTCATCTCCGCGGGGGCGGGGACCCAAGCAACCATCCGTGCGATTGTGGTTGTATGCTTGGGTTCCTGCCGACGCTGGAACGACGACAGATGGAGCGCTGCGGCCTGAGGCGACAATGGCGGGGGCGGACTG
>JAYSUN010000155.1:0-2052 GCA_043719045.1 Hyphomicrobiaceae bacterium
GAGGAAGCGGCTAAGGTTGCCCTCGCGGCAAAAGCTGCCGATGACCGCCGCCGCGCGGATCAGCTGGCCGTTGTCGAGGCCAAGAAAGCGATCAATACCGCAGTCGCGGCGGACGCCAAGCGGATTGCTGCAGCCAAGCTGGCTGAAGAGCGCGCAAAGGCTGCTGCGGCTGTGACTGCTGCTGTGGCGATTACCAGGGCTGCGGACTCAGCTCGGGTTGCTGAGCGGTCGGCTGCTGAGCAGGCCAAACAGGCCGATGCCGCGTTGAAGATCATCACATCCGCACGTGATGCTCTGCCAGCTGGCACCGGCACGGCGGCTCAACGCACGTTGGAAGCCAGCATCAAGGACGCTGAACAGAAAACTGCGGTTGCCGTGCAGCGCGGCGAAGCGGCATTGGCCAAGGCGACAACTGCGGTCGCAGCCGCAACGGCTGCTGCATCCCAAGCTCCAGCAACACCTGGAGCCACCCCGGCCGCCCCAGCGCTGCCGAAGACAGCACAGGCTCAGCCAACACCGCCACCGGCGACCCCGTCAGCTCCGGCCCAGCCAAAGGCGCCGACGCCACCACCACCAACGGCGCCTGTCGCCCCACAGCCACCGGCCACGCCGCCGGTTGCTTCAAGCGATCGCCAGAAGCCGGTGGCGGATCGTCCGCGTCGGACTGCCGAGGCCAGCTCACAACGCAAGGCAGATCGTTGCTCGGCTGCAGGCAACACGGTCTCGTTGCCTGGCTGGTATATCGTCAAGGCGGGCGATAGCCTGTCGTCGATCGCCAAACGCCACTACGGCAAGGCCGACCGCTACACCGCGATCGCGCACGCCAATCGACGGACGATTTCTGACCCGGATCTGATCTTCCCGTGCCAGCGCATCTATCTCGGCCGCGGCCACAAACACTAAACGGCCTCAAACACTTACCAGTGGTTTGAAACTTGAACGGGCATCACCGGCAACGGTGGTGCCCGTTGTCGTGGGCGCTGCCGAGAATTGGCCATCCCACGGGCGCCGCCTCTGACTGTGGTCTTTTGGCGCTGCTGGTGTTGTCTGCCAATCACGTATAAACAGGCGCACACACGCTGATCCGCTTGAGCACATCATGGCCCTTCACGACCGCGACCGCATCTTTCGCAACATCTACGGGTTTCACGGCACCGACCTCGAATCGGCCAAGAAGCGCGGTGTCTGGGATGGCACCAAGGTCTTCGTCGACAAAGGTCACGACTGGATCATCAATGAAGTCAAAGCCTCGGGCTTACGCGGGCGCGGCGGTGCTGGTTTCCCGACTGGCCTGAAATGGTCATTCATGCCCAAATCCGATCCGCGGCCGAGCTATCTCGTGATCAACGCCGATGAATCCGAGCCTGGGTCGTGCAAGGATCGCGAGATCATGCGCCATGATGCGCACACGATGATCGAAGGCGCTTTGCTGGCCTCATTCGCGATGCGTGCTCACGCATGCTACGTTTATGTGCGCGGCGAGTTCATTCGCGAACGTCAAGCCCTGCAGCGCGCCGTCGACGAATGCTACGCCGCTCAATTGATTGGCAAGAACAACGTCCACGGCTGGGATTTTGACCTGATCGTACACCATGGCGCTGGCGCCTATATTTGCGGCGAAGAAACGGCCATGCTCGAAAGCCTGGAAGGCAAAAAAGGCCAACCTCGCATGAAGCCGCCATTCCCGGCAGGCTCAGGCCTCTACGGCGCTCCAACCACCGTCAACAACGTCGAAAGCATCGCCGTCACGGGCGACATTTTGCGCCGTGGCGCCAGCTGGTTCGCCAAACTCGGCAAGCCGAACAACACTGGCACCAAACTGTTCCAGATCTCCGGCCACGTCGTAAAGCCATGTGTCGTCGAGGAAGAAATGGGCATCCCCCTGCAGGAGCTTTTGGAAAAGCACTGTGGTGGCGTCCGCGGAGGCTGGGGCAACCTGCTCGCCGTCATTCCCGGCGGGTCGTCAATGCCGATGATCAATGAGGCGGATTGCCAGTCGCTGACCATGGATTTTGACGCCCTGTCGAAACTGAAGAGCGGCATGGGTACGGC
>JAYSUN010000156.1:0-2046 GCA_043719045.1 Hyphomicrobiaceae bacterium
GTGGCCTTTGATCCAGCCGATATGTTGCGCAACAACCAAATTGCCGAAATGATCGCTCGAGCCGAGCGGGATTTCGGCAGTCTCGATATTCTGGTCAACAACGCCGGCATTCAGCATGTCTCGCCTCTTGAGACGTTTGCGACAGAAAAATGGGATGCCGTCTTGGCGATCAATCTGTCGTCGGCTTTTCACACCCTGCGTGCGGCGATCCCGGGCATGCGCACACGGGGGCGAGGGCGGATCATCAATGTTTGCTCAGCTCACTCGCTGACTGCGTCACCGTTCAAGGCGGCCTATGTGGCGGCCAAACACGGGCTTGCCGGTTTGACCAAAGTGGCAGCGTTGGAACTGGCCGAAACCCAGATCACGTGCAACGCCATTTCACCAGGATTTGTGTGGACGCCCTTGGTTGAAAAGCAGATTCCGGAAGTTGCAAAAGCCGAGAACATAACCGAAGAGCAAGCCAAGAAAAAGATTCTAGAACGCCAGCCAACGCGTCGGTTTTCGACGGTCGAAGAGATCGGCGCACTGGCGGTCTATCTTGCCAGTGATCTGGCGGGCTCGGTGACGGGTGCGAATGTCTCGATCGATGGCGGTTGGACCGCATTGTGAGGTCAACCGGGGCGTCAGACGTGTCGCCTTGGCTTCGCTGCGCGACCAGCACGGCAGCTGGCCGGACGAATCCTAGCGACTGCCTCGATGCGATTCTGTTGCAAGAAAAGCAAACGTCAGTCCGATCAAAATAAGCAATGCCGCCGACGCCATAACAGCCACAACCGGGCCGGAGCCATCGACAATAAGGCCCATTGCGATCGGACCGAGGACATACCCAATATCGCTCGTCAAACGGAACGCACTCATAGAGGCTGCGTTCATGCCGGGCGGGGCACTGTCTGCGGCATAGGCTGCAGGTGCCGCACTGCCAATTGAGCTGGCGATGCTCCAAAGGATACAGGCCGCGAGAAACCACGCGTAAGACGTCGCAATGCAGAACAGTGCCATGGAGGCAGCAGTCAGCAGTGTGGCTGGAACAATCACGGCCTTGCGGCCATAGCGATCAGCCAGCCATCCGCCTGGATAGGCCGCAATCAAACCAACCACACTGCCGATCATCAGGGCAAAGCCAATGACAGTCACCGACAGCCCCAAGCGTTCTGTCATCAAGACGGGAATGATGGCGAATAACCCGCCAGTGCGGACGACCGCATTCATGAGCGAAATAAGGCTGACAAGGACAAAACCAGTGTTGCCTGCAAGACTGCGAAGCTGGGCCATGAACGGGATGTCTGCGGATGCACGTGCACCGGGTCGGCCGCGCGATAACTCACGGGTTTCGGCAACCGCAAACCATGCCACCACGGTCACTACAATGCTGGCGACGCCGTTGACGATAAACGGTGCGGCCAAACCATAGTATTCAGCCAACAAACCACCTGGGAAAGGGCCAACTCCGACGGCAAAAATGAAGGTGCCTTGATAAATCGAGAGCATCCGACCGCGACGCTCGGGCGTGCTGATATCTGCCAGCACGACTTGTCCTGCCGTCACGATCAACCCGGCGCCAGCGCCGGCCACGAAGCGGGCCACAATGAACTCGGGATAGCCTGAGGCCCACCCACACCAGAGATTTCCAGCAGCCGACAGAATACCGCCGAAAACCAACGTGGGGCGGCGACCGAGGCCATCGCAGAGGCGGCCAGCCGGAATATTGGCTGCAAACCGGCCGAGGCCATAGATGGCGACAGCCATGCCGATCGCAGAGGCCGACACACCAAACGATTGCGAGTACAGTGCCAACGTTGGCACCATCGCGCCAAAGCCGAGTTGGTTGACGCCGACGAGCACGCACATCCAGAACAGGATACGCCGCTCAAGTGCTTGATCGGGTCGGGACTCAGTCGGCATGGGTGGCGATGCTTCCGGCCAAGCCGGACGATATCGGCCAGCACACTGCCGAAACATAACGGGTCTCGTACCGATTGTCTGTCAGAGTTGCCTCAATTGTCGATGCAGTCACATGTTCGCCAGATTGCGTTGCCATGGGAG
>JAYSUN010000157.1:0-2042 GCA_043719045.1 Hyphomicrobiaceae bacterium
GTTTGTGCTGCAGACCCTGCCAGCGGTTCAAGCAGCAACGGATACGCCAGCAGCGCCAGCAGACTGCCAAAGTTCGACGCGCCATAAAGAAAGTATGGATCCTTTGCCTGTACATGGTTGGTCTTGGCAAACCAAGCTTGCAACAGCGGCGCGCTGGCTGAGACTGCAAAGAATGGCAAGCCAACTCCAAGCGCCAAGATACCGAGCAACCAGAAATAGGCATCACCTTCCAGTGGCTCAGCAAACCTCATGGGCAAGCCAATGGGCAACGCCAGTAATGTAACAGTCAGAAGTGTCAGATGCACCAGAACCGCAAAACGCGGGCTTAGATAACGGTTGAGCGCATGCGCATAACAGTATCCGGCCAGCAACGCCGCTTGAAAAAAGCACATCGAGACAGCCCAGACGGACGGTGACCCGCCAAGCTTTGGCAACGCCATCTTTGCAAACATCGGCTGAACCGTGAACAGCAATAGAGCCGAGCTGAACAGCGTCGTTGCAAACAGCCAAAGCTGGGCAGAAGGTTGATCGCGTAACACCGACAGTCGATTTATCCTGGCCGCCAACGGGGCCAGGAGGCCAGCCCATGTCGACCCCTTTTCCGGACCATTTGGAGTCATTGCCACGCCACTCATCAGCCTCTCCAGCCAAAATCAATTGCCGCCATGGTAAGTGACGAAACTTAACGGACCCCTAGCAACTGCCCCATTCTGAACTTCTGCCACACGCTCGTCGCGAAAAAATGCAAACAAAACGTGATATTTTCTATCTTAAGCTGCGCTCACCGACTCGTCGATGACCTAAGCGCCTTCACATCTTGACCCCATGCCCCTTCACCGCTCTGATCTGGTTAACTCCGTCTTCGAACCTCGGCCCACGCGCCCGCAATGACGCCAAAAATCCAACTGAGATACACATGACCACTATCGTTCGTCCGCCGCATGCCGAAAAGCGCCCACGGACCGTCAAGCTTCATGGCGTTGAACTAACCGATGATTATGGTTGGCTGCGCGCACCGAATTGGCAGGAGGTGATGCGGGAGCCAACCGCACTCGACCCGGCTATTCGCGCCTACCTCGACGGTGAAAACACCTATACTGAGGCTGCACTTGCTGACACCACGGCGCTGCAGGAACAACTTTTCGCGGAGATGAAGGGGCGCTTAAAGGAAGACGACCAATCCGTGCCTTCACCTGATGGTCCATGGCTCTACGGCTCAAGGTTTGTTACCGGAGGACAGTACCCATTATTCGTCCGCGCACCACGTGTCGGCGGGGCCGAAACGGTCCTGATCGACGGCAACAAGGAGGCCGCAGGTCAACCTTATTGGCAGCTGGGCGCGCTCGCACACTCGCCGGATCATCGTTACCTCGCCTATGCTGTTGACGACAAAGGCTCAGAGCTCTTCACCATCCACATCCGCGATCTCGAAACCGGTCAAGATTTGCCCGACGCGATTCCCAACACACGCTCGGCAATCGTTTGGGCTAAGGATAGCAAAACCCTGTTCTACGTCCGCCTCGACGACAATCATCGGCCCCTTTTCGTTCACCGCCACACGTTGGGAACAGATAGCGCCAACGATCCGCTGATCTACGTTGAACCAAACGTTGGCTTTTATGTGAGCGTCGACAAAACCCAGTCGGGCCATTTCATTCTAATTGATGCACATGACCATCAAACCAACGAGTTGCGACTGATAGATGCAAGCCAACCGACGTTAGACCCAATCTTGATCGCAGCCCGTCGTTTTGGTCACGAGTACGGGGTCGAGCATCATGATAAAGAGTTAGTCATCACCACCAACACTCCCACGCCGTCAGGAAGCGCTGAAGATTTCCGCCTCTGCACCGCGCTGATTTCTGATCCACGCGAGGTCAACTGGACGGAGTTTCTAGCACATAAGCCAGGCCGCTTGCTTATCGAAGTGGTCGCCTACAAAAACTACCTGGTCCGCCTGGAACGTGAGGATTGCCTGCCACGTGTCGTCATCCGCGAGATGAAAACTGGTCAAGAACATGCCATTGCCTTCGACGAGGAGG
>JAYSUN010000158.1:0-5513 GCA_043719045.1 Hyphomicrobiaceae bacterium
GATCCAAATCAGTTCTTTGCACCGATCAACCGATAGCGCTCAAGCTGACTTTTTGCGTTCGTGCTATCGAGCGGCTCAGTGCCCGGATCATCGGGGGCATGCGGCGTAATGTATGCCGAACTCGGGTCGGTTGCCTTCGCAATCGGCTGCAGCTTGTCGGCCACAACCCGGCGCGCGTCGGTTGTTGGACTGCCAGCGACCGCAGCCTTACTGCCTCCGCCCGCAGTCGCGGTCGTCGCCTTTGTCGAAGGCGCTGCCGCGTGAGCGCTGCTGCCATTGGCTTTATAGCCACTGCCGCTTGCCGGCGGGTTGTGAGCATCGTCGTCGTGTAACCAGTCGTCGACCGATTTTGCGGTTCGGCCATGCGCTGGCTGGGTCGACGGCGTTATCTCGATGGTGGCCGGCGCGCGCCGCGCAGCTGAGACATCGGTATGCATCAGTGCCGGCCCGTGGACCTCGCCAAGCTTTATCAGATCGTCCATGCGTTGCGCAATCACAGCTGCCTCCGGCGTCTCGAGGGCTGAAACGGGAACACGCCATTCGAACGTATCGAGTGCCCCCGTCACTGGCGAAAGCGGTGACCATTGTTCGGCGACGACGCCATCGGCGGTCCATGCCGGATCCCGTTTGGCGTGAACCGCACGGGCGAGCCATTCGCGCACCCGTCCCGCGTCCTGGAAGCCTTCGCCTTCGATGCGGGCCATGAGCATGCAAACCCGTTGTGACAGCCCCTGATCCAAGACGGAGGTTAGAACCGCCTTGGCCGCCTCCCAGTCACGCGAGTCTGCTGCAATGGTCGCAATCGCGATGGCGCCTTCGACACTGCCGGGTGTTGCCGACGCCAACTGGCGGATGCGCTGCAAACGGTCGCTCTGGCTGTCACCGGGACGCGCGTAGGCGTACGCCATTGCCAAATCAGGGTGCGGGGCGGCTTTCCAAGTTCGTTGAATGATTTTGGCAGCTTTAGGGGTTTGACCACGGGCAGCCAGCACGCGTCCCGCGATGGCCGCAGCCGGGATCAGATCCGGGGCGAGCCCATGGGCTTCAGTGGCCAGGGCCAGAGCTTGATCGGGGTGCTCATCCTCTGCCATTTGGGCTTGCGCGGTCAGCAACACAGCCCGGCGACGGTCGGCGATCTTCTTGTCGATTTGACCATGCTTCTTCGCCTGAGACAGGGTTTCAAGAGCACCGACCCAATCTTTGGATTTGCACTGTAAATCAAACAGGGATGCGGCCGGCCACTCAAGCTTCGGGTTGAGTTTCAGAGCGCGGTCAGCGAACTGTCGAGCGGCCTCGTCTTCGCCAACGCGCTGGGCCTCCAGATACAAACCGCGCAGGCCAAGTTGTTCCGTATCCGGTGATGCCAGCATGGCTTCATAAATGCGGCGTGCCGTGGCAGTGTCGCCTTGCAATTGCGCGGCCTGTGCTCGCAACAAATGCGTCAATGGCTCATTCGGCAACGACTTCCGTGCTTGCACGGCCGCGCGTGTCGCCAATGATTTGTCACCGGACCCGATGGCGATCATGCCCGATGAAATGGCATCGAGTCCTCGCCGCTCACGACGGCGCGTGAAAATCTGACCGATGACGGCGGGTGACTTCCACAACTGGCGGATCAGTCCCCAGCCGAGGATCGATACCGCAACCAAAACAGACAACAGGATGACGGCACGAAACGCGCTGGTCTCGATGACGTAGCCTTGCCAACTGAGTGTCAATGCACCCGGCCGATCAGCCAACCAATGCAGACCAGCTGTTGCGGCAAGAATGCTTGCGAGAAAGAGAACGAGACGTAACATATCAGTTAGTTCCCTTCTTGGGCGCGGCGCCGCCGGCCAAAGACGTCTTGAGACTCGCATCGAGATCCGTCAACGCCTTGTCGATCGCCGCGCGGTTCTCGATGCGCTGCAGCCACTTTGCTGCGGGCGCTGATGCTTTCGGCGGCAGTTTTTTCGCCTCTTCAATGACATCAGCAATGCGGCCTTCCTTCAGGCCCGCCTCCATGCGGGCGATGACGGCCTCGGTACTGACATCACCTGGCGCAAAGTTGACTTTGCGGACTCGGACGATCGACTTGAAGCCAGACAGGACCCGGTCGCCGATCGAGGCATCAGCAGGTTCAGCTTCAGCGTCGAGCATGCCGTGCGCCAGCCCCGAAAGTTCTGTGCCAAGCGTGGCAAGACTGGGAACGCCGACGTCCTTTTGAGCATCAAGCACGCCAAGATCGAGCTTGGGCCCGGCCAGGGTGCGCACCGCCGCTAGTTCCGATGCATATTTGCCGCCGCGATCGAGCGCGCGTTTCAGATTGGCGAGTTCGAGTGACAACAGAATATTGCCAGCCGTCGCGTTGCGGTCTTGCTCGCTCTTCACGACGCCCTGCATATTCTGCTCCAGCGAGGTGATTTTCGTGGTCACGGCAGCAACGGCGGTCTGCACATCCGACGGTTTAGCGGCATTGCGGAAGCGGACATCGATGTCGGTTTTCATGGCGTCCACGCCGGTTCGAAGCGCAGCCGTCTCATCGGTGACAGTCTTCAACGTTTGTTCGACGCTTTGGGTCCGTTGACTGAGCATAGAGCGCGTGGTTTCAACTGTCTCGCCGGCTTTGGCAAAACGTTGATCCATCTGCTGCATCAATTCCGTTTTCAGTTGCGCCGTGCGGGTTACCAACGCGGTTTCAACATCGCCTAGTTTGGAGGTTAACTGCGCCAACTGCGGCAACCGGCCCGCTCCACGCGGATCAGCATTGGCGGCAGCAGTCATTTGGTTTAACTGCTCTTCAAGCTTCGCCACACGCTGAATGGCATCGCTGCCACCGGGTTGGCTGATTTTATCATCGAGTAATTTGGTTTCGGTGGCGAGTTTGACTTGGCCATTTGCCAGCGCAGTCGCAGCCTCTTCCAACTTCTGCAATCGCCCTTCACCGGCCGCATACTTCTGCGCAGCGTCGCCCGGAGTGGTCGCTTTTGCGGTTTGCTGCTCCAAAGCTGCGAGGCGGCGTGTGACCTCGAGCGGCACACCTGATCCGTTGTCCAGACCGAGCATCGGCCCAAGGCCAGTGAGGCCGGCGAACGCCAGCACAGCCCCCGTTAAACCGGCGATCATATGCGAAAAAAATCCACTACGGGGAAGCGCTTGCGGCGGTGTCGCATGAACTCTCGGGGATGGAGGAACGCCCACGGCTGCCACGCCAATTTTGGGGGCCTCAGTCTTCGGGGCATCAGAGGTTTTGGCACTTGCACCTGAGCTCACATCTGGCCCCGTCGGCTTAGCGTCTAATGGCTTGGTTCCAGAAACCGCCGCGGCGCTCGGCGGCACACTCGACCCAGCCGAACTGGTGGTTGGTTTCATGCTCGATGCGGCAGAACTCAGCCCAGCACTCGCGGGCTTCTCAGCAGTCTTGCCGCTGTCAACCACCGTTGCTTTCAAGTCAATCAGTGGGGCGGGTTTCTTGGCTTGCGATGGCCCGGCCGGTTGGCTTCTGCCGGCATCATCTTTGTTGTCGGTCATGACGAAGGACTCCACAAACGCGTCGTTGTGCTCGTCAGCACATAAACTTATCGGACCAGCAAAGTCTTGTCAGACCAACCGGTCAATCACCACCAAAGACGGCTACAGTTGGCCGATCTCAGCTCATCCTAATTCAGTTGATGACGCTTCAGTCGGCCGCGCCCCTCTACCCTACCCTGCCAGGGCGAGGTTAAAGCCCAATCAGCTGCGGCACCAAATCTGTGTCTATCATGCCACGATTTCGCACTAAAATCTTGGTCTTTTCAGACGATTAAAGCAAGTATTTCTTCGAGGGTTGGCGCTTTTGCCGTCTCAATTCGGAGGTTTCCAAGGGGCTTCAGGCGGCGCGCAACAGCCGGCGACAGGCATAGATGGGCCAGCCGCGCGGCCTGTGCCGCCACGTCGTGCTGGCGGATCAGCCGCACCCAGATATCGGCGGTCCGAGGTGACAACAGCATCACGGCGTCGGCTTCACCTGTGACAATCTGTTCAAGCGTGTCCGGCGTCAGCGATGTCGCCGCCTGCATGTGGTAAACGATCGGCTGGAGGACGCGATAACCGTAATGCTCCAACTCGCCAGCCAGATCAAAGGCCAACTGGTCGCCAGCCAGGTGCACCAAAATCCCGGCTTGCGGATCGATGTTCGCGACAATCTCCGGCAGTAAATCACGACCGGTGCCCTTGCCGGCAAGGATCAACTCAAACCCGAGCTTGCGAGCTTCCGTTGCCGTCCCTGGGCCTACCGCAAACAGAAGCAACTTAGCGGCAATCGCGTGTGTCCCCTGGACCTTGAGTGCGCGCAAACCGTTTTTGCTGGTCGCAATCAGCGCCTGGACCTCGGACAAGTCGACAACCTCACCGGTGTCGAAGTTGACCGACATCAACGGCTCAACCGTCGCCTCATGCTCCAGGATTTCGATCCGGGCCTTGAGTTTCAGTGCCTCAGGTTCCGGCCGCGTAATGATGATCCGCATCAACCGCTCCGTGCGAAAAACGCCGGACCTGCCCGCCCGAGCAACTCAGCCGCGGCATCCTCGCCCAAGCGGATGGCATCCTTTGCGACGCCGTCACGGCTGGTCGCGTGCCGAGTCGTACCGTCGGGCGTGAGAATTTCACCATGGAAACTCAAGCGATTGTCAGAACTGAGCGAGGCAAAGCCGGCAATCGGGGTGCGACATGAGCCATCCAACTTAGCCAGGAATGCACGTTCACAAGTCACGGTTAAATGTGAAGGTTGGTGATCAAGTGCGGACAACAGGCTTGCCATTTTTTCATCATCAGTGCGGATCTCGACGCCGATCGCGCCCTGCGCCACGGCCGGCAGCATTTCGCTGGTTTCAACCCGTGACGCAATATGGGCACTCAGGCCCAGTCGATTGAGGCCGGCGACCGCCAGAAAAGTCGCCTGCGCGATGCCATCGGCCAGTTTCCTGAGGCGCGTTTCGACATTGCCGCGGAACGGCACAACGCGCAGATCCGGCCGTGCATGCAGCACCTGGGCTTGGCGGCGGAGTGACGAGGTCCCAACCACAGCGCCGGACGGCAGGCTGTCAAGGTTTGAGGCAGCACGGCTGATGAAGGCATCGCGCGGATCTTCTCGTTCAAGAATAGCCGTCATGATCAAGCCATCGGGCAGACGGGTTGCCACATCCTTCATCGAGTGAACCGCGAGATCGATGTCGTCAGCCAACAAGGCCTCTTCGATTTCTTTGGTAAATAAGCCTTTGCCGCCGACTTCAGATAAGGGCCGATCCTGGATCTGGTCGCCGGACGTCTGAATGACCCGGATCTCGAAATGATCCGTGGCCAGCGCGTGGGCTGCCATCAACCGCGATCGGACCAGATAAGCCTGCGCCAATGCCAATGGCGAGCCGCGCGTCCCGATCCGAAGAATGGCCACCAGTTCCCTCGCCGTCGATGTCTATGCCGCATGCCTATAGCGCCCCGAGTGCGCTGCAGCAATGACCTGAAACAGCCACCACCTGCGTGCGCCACACTTTCGA
>JAYSUN010000159.1:0-5508 GCA_043719045.1 Hyphomicrobiaceae bacterium
GGATGGCGGCCATGCTCGAAGCACCACTTGATATCACTCGGCTCGAGCCCGACGAAACGTTGCACCCGCACACGTCCGCGCGCGCCTCGTTGCGGCCGCGGCTCAGCTTGGTTGTGCCGTGCTACAATGAAGAGGCGGCTTTGCCTGAGACGTGCCGTCAGTTGCGTATGCTCTTGGACCGGCTGATTCGCGAGTTCAAAGTTCACCCGGACAGCCAGATCCTGCTGGTTGACGATGGCTCGCGTGACCGCACCTGGTCGATTATTGATTTGGCGCATGACACCGACGACCGTGTCCGCGGCCTGAAGCTGTCACGCAATTGCGGCCACCAGAATGCGTTGCTGGCAGGCTTGTTGGGCGCTGAAGGCGATATCATCGTCAGCCTCGACGCCGACTTGCAGGACGACCTGACTGCCGTCGATGCGATGATCGAAGCCCATGGCTGCGGTGCCGATATCGTTTATGGCGTGCGGTCGCGCCGCGACGTCGATACACCCTTCAAGCGCACGACGGCCCGATTGTTCTACAGGATGATGGGTCTGCTCGGCGTCGAAACGGTCGCTGATCATGCCGATTTCCGATTGATGAGTCGCCGCTCCGTCGAAGCCTTGCGCAAGTTCGGTGAGGTGAACTTGTTCCTGCGCGGCATTGTGCCGATGCTGGGGTTCAAGACTGAAACGGTCTTGTATGAACGCAAGGCGCGCGTGGCTGGCGAAACCCACTACCCCCTACGCCGGATGTTGGCCTTGGCCGCGGACGGTGTGTTTGCATTCTCAACGGTGCCACTGCAACTGATCCTGATTGCAGGGATCACGGTCTGCCTGATTGCTGGTGGCATGGGGTGCTGGGCGCTGGGCGTTCGCTTGGTGACCTCCCAATCCGTGCCTGGCTGGGCATCGGTCGTCATCCCGATGTATTTTCTCGGCGGTTTGCAGATGCTCGGTCTCGGCATCGTCGGCGGCTATGTCGCTCGCATCTATGCGGAGACCAAACAACGGCCGCGCTACATCGTCGAACAGAACCTCTGAGCGGGAGCCGGGACGATGCGGACTGTGCCACTTGGTTTGGTCGGGGTCCGGCCGTCGAATTGGGCCGTAGAGGTTCTGCAGAGGATCAGCCAACTGGTCCTGAGCCGGGCCGTCTTCTGGGCAACCGTGAGTCTCGCCGCGTCGTTGGTTTGGCTGGCGCCAAGACCGCCAATGACGGATCTGCCACAGCATGTCGCGCAGGTCGCGCTGTGGCAGGATCTTCTGCTTGGCCGCTCTCCGTGGGCTGATCTGTTTCGGATTAATCTTCTGACCCCGTATCTCATCGGTTATGCGTTGGCTCTCGGCTTCGCGATTCTGATGCCGGTGCTGACTGCGTTCAAGCTGGTCTTGTCGCTGACCTTCGTCGCCTTTGTCGTCTCATGCCTGCAGTTGCGCCGCGATCTTGGCGGCGACCGGCGGTTGGATTACTTGTTCATTCCCGGGTTTTTCGGTTTTGCCTACGACTGGGGACTCTATTCTTTTCTGGTCGCAGCACCCATCGGGCTGCAGTTCGTTCGAATGGCGTGGCGCTACGCGCAGGCGCCGACGGTGCGGAGTGGTGCCGTCGTGGTTACTCTCGGAACCTGTTTGCTGTTCGCCCATGGTCTCGTATTTGTCTTCGCGGGGTTGATCGGTGGGGCTCTGCTCTTGACCCACCGGCCGTCGCTTCGGACGTTTATGTGGGCGACGGTTCCCTATGCTGGTCTCGCACTGGCCTGCGGCGCATTTTTCCTGGCGAGCAGGAATCTCGAAGCGCCCGCGCCGTTGGCCTTGACGGTCTGGAACCTCAATCCATTTTATCGACTGATCGAGGGCGTGACGTTTGTTCAAAGCAACGGCGAAGGCTCGCTGGTGCCGATGACTATCATTCTGCTGTTTGCGTCCTACCGAGCGGGAACACTGGGTCCGTGGCGTTGGGCGGTGCCTCTGGGTGTCACATTGCTGGCGATGTTCCTGCTGCCACACTATGCCTATGGCACCGGGCTCTTGTACCAGCGTATCGCCCTGTTTGCGCTGCCGTTCTGGGCACTCCTGTTTTGCACGCCGAAGAACGAGCCTGCGCGGCTGGCATCACAACCCTGGTTCATTCCGATCGTCATCGTGTGCTGGATCTGCATTGGCATCAAGGCCGAGCGCGCTTTGGCATTTGGAGCTGAGAATGCAGACTTCGAGACCGTTCTTGCTGCGGCTCAGCCGGGACGGCGCGCAGCAGCCGGTCCGCTTGTGGTCGACATCAGTAGTTTTGCCGCCCGCAACCCCGCTCTCGCAATGTACCAGCCGCATTGGTACGCGCATGATCACCGCGGCCTCGTTGAGTTCAATTTCGCATTCTTCCACCCTCAGGTGGTCCGCTACAAGTCGTCGATGATCCCGTACAAAGGCTTTGGTTTTGACGAGCATTTCAAAACGTCACAATTTGACTGGTCACTGCCGCAGATGACGCTTTGGGACTATTTCTTTGTCCGCAAGAACGGCAACAACTGGCCACCCGGGTTTATCGATAACCCACGCTGCCAGCTGCGTCTGGTCAAAGCGGCGGGAACGTGGGGGTTGTTCGAGCGCGTGGCATGTAAGCCTTGACGCGCTGGGGTTGGGTTTGGGAAGACGGCCATCACTGCGTGGATCGCAGGCCAGTTTAAGACCCAACGCGAGTATCCCTGATGGTCACGTGTTTTTTGCGCTACGTTGTCGACCCGGAGCAGATCGAGGCGTTTGAAATCTATGGTCGCGTCTGGATCGATTTGGTGAACCGGTTTGGCGGCGTGCATCACGGCTATCTGATGCCGAGCGAGGGCGCCAACAACATTGCTCTGGCGTCCTTCTCGTTTCCGTCGTTTGCAAGCTACGAGGCCTATCGCGCGTCGAGCCGCTCGGACGCGGATTGCACAGCGGCAGTTGCGTTTGCCAATCGGACCCAGTGTATCGTCAGTTACGAGCGCAGTTTTTTCCGGCCAGTGACGGCTGGCCTCCCCATCAGCGCGTTGAAAGTTTGACATCCGATGACCGAACTCCTGTATCGCGTTGATGCTTATCTCAAAGACATTCCCGCACGCGTGCTGGCCGTCACTGAACGGGGCGGCATTGTTCTGGACCGCACGCCTTTCTATGCCAGCGCTGGGGGGCAACCTGGGGACAAGGGCGTGATCACCTTCGCCGGCGGCACGTGCCCAATCGCCACGACTGTTTATGACACTGACAAGACCACTGTCGTGCACGTTGCGTCTGAAGGCGCCGTGACGCCCGCCATTGGCGAGAGCGTTCAGATCACTCTGGATTGGGACACGCGCTACAAGCATATGCGCATGCATACAGCGTTGCACGTGCTGTGCAGTCTCGTGCCGTTTCCAGTGACAGGCGGTCAGATCGGCGCGGATGAGGGCCGTCTCGATTTCGATATCGAAGACGCGAGCTCCGTCGACAAAGACAAACTGACGGCTGCAATCATGGCCATTGTCACGGGCGATCATGCGGTCACGGAGCGTTGGATCACGGATGCTGAGTTGGATTCCAACCCGACACTGGTGCGCACATTATCGGTGAAGCCGCCACGCGGCACAGGGCGTGTCCGGCTCGTGTTGATCGGCACTGATGGCGACGTGGATATGCAGCCCTGCGGGGGCACGCACGTCCGCTCGACTGGCGAGATCGGGTCGGTCGTGGTGACGCGCATCGAGAAAAAGGGCAAGATCAATCGGCGCATTCGCGTCGCTTGGGCTTGAGCGTCCAGCGGCGCGGTTACTTTTTCGGACCCTTGCGCGTTGGCTCAGCGCCCTTGGAGAACTTGTTGAAGCGCGGCAATTCATCATGGACTTCGGCCCATGGCAGTTGCTCGGCTGTATTCATGTGCCCGCGGGGTTCGATGGCAGTCGGGTCGACCAGCGATCCCGCATAGAGATGAACTTCGCCAGGCCATTTGGCGCCGACGAAGGCAAGCGGTGACCCGCAGGTGCCACAGAAATAGCGATGCGTGCCGGGCGACGACTCATACGCAGAAGGCTCGCCCTTCAAATAGTGGAATTGTTCCAGCTTGACGCCGACGTAGGTTGCGAACGCAGCCGACGTCGCGCGGCGGCAACTTTCGCAATGGCAATGGGCAACCCAGAGTGGTTGGCCGGAGAAGGCGTATTCGATGGCTCGGCAGTTACAATGCCCGTGTGTGGCAGTGTCTTTGGAGAGCGGGATTTTGGTATGAGGGGCTTTGGACATGGGACGCTTCCGTGAATCAACAGAAGTTCAACGTAACACTGAATATGGATCAGCGTCGATGACCAAGCCTCCAAACCTTGCCGATCCCGCAACAGCTCTTGATCGTATGGTTATCCGCAAACTTGTCGAAGCTTGGGTGGTGCTGCGGGATGCCCGGCAATGGCCGCGCTTTCGGACCGTATGGCATGCTGACGGTCGCATGATGGCGACATGGTTTCAGGGCAGTGCGGATGAGTTTATCTCGGTCAGTCAGGCCGGTTATGACAAGGGCGTGCGCATTCTGCATTGCCTTGGCGGCGACGTCATTGACGTCGTTGGTGACCGCGCGATCGCCCAAACCAAGATGACCATCGCCCAGCGTGCGGACGTCGAGGGGGTGATATGTGATGTTGTTTGCTCGGGACGTTTTTATGATTTTTTTGAGCGGCGTGGCGGGCGCTGGGGATTGGTCCTGCGCCAGCCGATCTATGAGAAGGACAGACTGGATCCGGTGTCCCCAGGGGCGATGCCGACATTGGACACCAGTCTGCTGCAGCGCTTTCCGGAGGGGTATCGGCATTTGGCCTATTTGCAGACCAGGATTGGGTACATCGTGAAACCCGATATGCCGGGGCTGGATGGCCCGGAGGTCGAGACCTTGTACCAGCAGGGCGCTGCGTGGCTGGCAGGCCAGCCGGTGGCACGATGACGCTGGACCTGGACAGGTGACGTCTGCACTGTCACCTGCAACCGGCATGACCCGACCCGACCGATCGCTATTTTTTGCCCGACTTGACCAGCGTTTCGGCGTCGCCGAACGGATTGGGCTGTACTATGCGAGTCTGTTTTCAGTCGTGGGAGTGGCGACGCCTTACCTCAATGTCTGGCTGGAGAGCCGTGGGCTGTCGGTGCAGGAAATCGCGACGATTGCGGCAATCGCACCGTTGATCCGGATCGGCGCCGGGCCAATCCTTATGTTTCTTGCGGATCGGAGTCAGCAACAGCGACTGTTTCTGATCGTGTTGAGTTGGGCAGGTTTTGCCGCATGGATGGCGCTGGCACTGGCAGATGGCTTCTGGGCTGTGCTGGCGGCACAGATGCTGATCGCGGCGACGGGCGCAGCGCTGGGACCGCTGATCGAAACCCTGGCTGTCGGCGGCATGCGCGAACACGGCATTGACTATGGCCGGATGCGCCTTTGGGGCTCGGTCTCGTTCATTGCGGCGAGCCTCACGAGTGGATGGCTCGCCGTGTGGCTGGGTATCGGTGTGGTTGTGCCCGTGGTGCTCGCCGG
>JAYSUN010000160.1:0-16713 GCA_043719045.1 Hyphomicrobiaceae bacterium
GCTCCAACCACCCCATGTGCGCTCTCCTGGCGACCTGGTGTTGCGTCGTGCCTTGGTTGATCGGTGTTCCGGCTCGTCTGTTATCAACCAAGGCGCGATGAACGCCACACTAAGCCATTGATTTCGCTAGCATTTTCCACCGAAGTGGGATCCGGTTTGGTCCAGAAAATGCGCCAAACAAAGACTTTAGAGCGCTTCACCTGACCCTTGTCAGGTGGAAAGCGCACTAGGCTGCGGCGAAACCGATCTCCGATTCACGCGCAGCGATTGGTCAAAACTATCAACAGATGAGCCCGTTTCACATTGGCGGACCAAATTGGAGGTAGAGGCAGGCAATCAGGTTGTTCGCCGCGTGAGCCACCAGCGGCACACGCAAACTGCCGCTCCACCAAAGCATCCAGGAGAACAGAACACCCAGGAGACCAACCAGGATCATGCCTGCCATGGAGTAGGTGTGAAGCGCGGCCCACAAGACCGTGACAATACTGGCCGCACCAACAAAACCGATGCGGGATTGGGCGAGCGCAGATTGCAAAAAGCCACGAAACAGCAGCTCCTCCGCGAGCGGCGCACCAACGATCACGACCAGGAACGACAGCGGCCACAGCGGTTGACGAAACAAGGGGGCGAGCAGCCTGAGATCCGCGTAGATATCGTGACCAAGAACGAAGTGCCGGAAGAGATTGAATGTCGTCGTCGCCGAGACCATCACAGCAACAGCGAGGACGTAGGTTTTCCAGCCGCCATGCGCCGGGCCTAAGGCCAAGACTTCGCGTCGATTGCCGCCACGCCAGCCAGACAGCCACCAGATCGGCACCGCCATGATCAATTGGCTCAGGATCATGATTGCAAAAAATGTTGCACTGCCGGTCCGAACCGTCGCGCCGCCGCCCCAACTGCCACCGACGCCATCGGACAGTCCAATCACCACGAGGGGAGACATAAGACTGGCAGCGACAATCAGAATCGTGACTGCCACGGCGCTGAATGGCGACCATGGGGTCAGTCCTCGATAGCGCGAGTTGGGATCTGGTGGCGATGAGGGGGAAGCAGATGGCACGGGTTGCATCGGCGCGGACTCTCTGGAATTCCCAATCTATGTCGTTGAGATAGCATTGATGATGGCAATCGTCCCGGCTGGATTTGTCGGCGGCTGGAGCCGATGAAACTTCGGTGCTAGCTTCGCAGCCGATTTGCCAGGATGCCAAGCCGATGCGCCAGAACTTAATGAAACAAAGCCTCGCACGGGGTGAAGTGGCACTCGGATGCTCAATGATGTTTGCCTCGCCGCAGATCGTCGAAATGCTCGGCCATGCTGGCTTTCAGTGGGTCTTGCTCGATTGCGAGCACGGCTCGTTGTCGCTCGCGGATGTGGAGATCATGTGTATGGCCGCGGACGCCGTCGGCATCACCCCCATTGCACGGCCACGGACCAATAGCGCAGCCGACATTCAGTCCGTGCTGGATCGCGGCGCGCACGGCGTGCAGATCCCGCATATCAACACCGCCGATGACGCGCGGCGGGCCGTGGCGGCTGTCAAATTCGGCCCGGGGGCTGGACGTGGGCTTGCTGCAGGGACGCGGCCGGATCGTTGGGGACTAGGTGGCAAAATGGTCGATTTTGCTGCTGAGGCTAACGCGCAGTCACTGGTCTGCGTCCAGTTGGAACACGCATCTGCGATCCACAATACCGCTGAAATCCTGACTGTCCCCGGGATCGACGTGTTCTTCATTGGGCCGTCCGATTTATCGCAGTCCCTGGGATTTCCAGGCAACCCCAAAGCTGCCCCCGTGGCCAAGGCAATCAGCGACACACTCGCGGCAATTACAGCTGCAGGGCAAACCCCCGGCATGCCCGCGACGACTGAGACCTTGGCGGCTGTCAAAGCCAGCGGCTGCCGTTACATCTACACGCATCTGCCTCGCGTTCTCGGGGCGGGGGCTTCGGCGTTTCTCAAAGCTGGATCAGGTGGCGGCACAGATAGCCAGAGCGGCCTAAAGCCATGACCACCCAGCGCCGCTATGATGCTGTCGTGTTCGATTTGCTGACGGCCTTGATTGACAGTTGGACGGCGTGGAACGCGGCTGCGGGTTCAGCTGAACAGGGCTTGAAGTGGCGACGCAAGTATCTGGAGTTGACGTACTCAGCCGGGGCTTATCGACCTTACGAAACGATCGTTCGGGAAGCCGCCCTGGCATCATCAACCGAACTGACCGCGTGTGATCGGCTCGTCGCACACTGGGACCAACTGCCGCTTTGGCCAGAAACCCGACGGGTGCTGAGCGAACTTGGCAAACGCGTGCCACTGGGTGTCGCCACCAACTGTTCGATCGCACTCGGACAGCGCGCCGCGGCCTCTACTGGCGGCAACTTCACGACTGTTGTGACCGCGCAGGAAGCCGGTGCTTACAAGCCGCGACCCGAGCCGTATCAGGCGGTTCTGGCGGCGCTTCAATCAACGCCCGAACGGACCCTGTTCGTGGCGGGGTCGGCGGCGGATGTCCCTGGCGCCAAGGGCGTCGGCATGCCCGTCTTCTGGCACAACCGCATGAACCTTGCCACCGTTGGAGGGGTCCAACCTGACTTTCAGGCGGCCTCACTGGAGCCGCTATTGGAGCTGGTTTGACGCCCAATGTTACAGCTGCGAGCTGCGCTCAAATCTCAGCCGCGAACCTTGTAGGCATTTTTCTTGCGCCATTCGCTGAGAAAATAAGACAGCGATTCATCGGGGCGTTCGGGCAGCATGATGCGGATCGTGACGATCTGATCGCCCTGCACACCCGTGGTCGAGTTGTTGACGCCTTTGCCCTTGATGCGAAAGGCACGGCTTGAACTGGTGCTTTTGGGCAGAGCAAATTGCACCCGGCCCGAAATGGTCGGCACCTCGATGCGGGCACCCAGCACGGCCTCGTCAATCGTGATGGGCAAGTCGATCAGGATGTCATCGCCTTCACGACGGAACTCCGGGTGCGGCCGCACCTTGATCTCAACCATCGCATCACCGGCTTCGCCACCGCGCAGGCCGGGAGTGCCCTTGCCCTTCAGACGCAAAACCTGATTGTCGACCACGCCCTCTGGCACCGTCAAATCCAGAACGCCGCCTTCCGGAAGTGTGACTCGTTTACGCGAGCCGACGGCCGCCTCCAGAAAATCGACCTCCAACGTGTAGCGCACATCCTGGCCGCGCAGCGGTTGCGTCCCTGGAGCACCACCAGGACGGCCGCGGCCGAACAGATCCGAGAAAATGTCACCGAAGCCAAAGTCCTCGGCACCCGGCTGGCCCGGGCGTTGACCACCGCCGGTTCCCGCACGCTGATAGCCTCGGCGAGGTTCGCTGTTAGCGTCAATCTGGCCCTGGTCGAATTGGCGGCGCTTGTCGTCATCACCAACGATCGCAAATGCCGCGTTAATCGCCCGGATCTTTTCCTCAGCTGTGGCGCTATTGCCTGGATTCACATCCGGATGGTTCTCTTTCACCAACCTCCGGTAGGCGCGGCGCACATCATCGTCGCTCGCGCCACGGGGCACGCCCAATACTTTATAGGGATCTTCGGCCATCGATGCCTGCGTCTCATTCAAATTCCGCCGGACCTATAACATGGTTTCCCGGCGATGTGCGATGCCGACGAAGGATATATGGGGACAGCGGCACTATTCAATGCTCGCCCCGACCGCTTACCGGCTCAGCGTAGCGCATCGGCGAAACCATATCAAAACCGGAACGAAATAGGATCCCACCGGTCGACAGAGTTTTCCGCGCGTGCGCTTCACGAGATTTTATCTCCAGTTGGACTAAACTTTGGCGTTACCGGCGGAGTGCCCCATGGCGTTGATGCACAATATCATCTTAGGCGGCGTCCTGGCTGGCTTCGCCATTCTCGCCAGCGGCTATGCGCCGGCACGCGAGCACCCGCCCGGACAGATTGCACCGCGACCACCGACACAAGCAATGTTGGACGATGCCCGGCCGCTCGCGTTTGGGGCGTTCACCCTGCAACCCCGCGCACGCTTCCATATCGAAGCCCGAGTTTTGCTCAGCGCGCGGTATCGCTTTGACCAGATGGCGTCCCTCAGTCCGATGGACATGGCGGTTGGCTGGGGACCCATGTCAGATTCAGCCATGATCGATCAATTGGCGATGGCACAAGGCAATCGATTTCTGAATTGGTGGCCACGCAAACGGTTGCCTGCGCCGCATGATGTGATCAATCGCTCCAGCGCCAACATGCACATCATCCCTGCGACGCCTGAGGTGGCTAAAGTGCTGTTCCGGGCCCGATCCGGCGATGTCATCATCCTCAAGGGCGACCTCGTGGATGTCAAAAAAGGCGACCGGCTGTTCATGCAGACCTCGTTGAGCCGCGACGACAGCGGCGCTGGCGCCTGCGAGGTCATTTTTGTACGGTCAGCAGAAATACGGCCGTAACAATCCGCCCCCCGGACCAGTGGCTTGCATCATCTGAGCATCTGGTGTCTGAGGCGAGACGCGGAATGTGCTGAGCTGAGAACAAAACATGGTCGCGATCAAGGGATCGGTCGAAAGGTATCTGCAATCCCCACCCAACGGGATCAATGCAATTCTGCTGTTCGGGAGCGACGCCGGCTTGGTCTCGGAACGCGCACAGGCGCTCGCTAAAACAGTTGTGGCTCAAACCAACCCACCGGGCGACTTGCTGAGACTTGACGACAATGATCTCGACGCCGATCCAGGCAAGCTGGTCGTAGAGTTGGCCACCGTCTCGATGTTTGGCGGGCGCAAGGTCATTCGCGCCAATCACAGCCGCCGCATCAGTGCAGCCCTCCTGAAGCCACTGATCGAAGCCGGACAAATCGAGGGCTTTTTGATTATCGAGGCCGGCGCACTCAAGGCCGAGGATGCCATGCGTAAGCTGTTTGAGGCGGCCCCGTCGGCGGCGGCAGTCCCCTGTTACGCCGACACAGCCGCCGACCTCGATGGGCTGATCAAAGATGTCCTCGGGCGCCACAAACTCGAGATCGAGCCAGCCGCACGACGCTTGTTGGTGTCACGTCTCGGTGCGGATCGCGCGGTGTCGCGCTCGGAAATTGAAAAGCTTGCGCTGTATGCCCTTGGCAAGGGACGGATCGAGGAAGCCGATGTGGCAGCCATTGTCGGCGACGCATCGGATATGGCCATCGATACGGTCGTCACCGCCGCCGTCACCGGCAAAGGCGCTCAGGCCGTGGCTGAATGTGACCGCGCGTTGGCTGCTGGCGAGAGCGCGCAATACATCATGATTGCGGCCATGCGGCAGTTGCAGCGGTTGCATCGGGTGCGGATGGCCATGGAGAGCGGCGCATCGATCGAAGAGGCACTGAAGGGTTTGCGCCCGCCGGTGTTTTACAAACAGCGGGATAGTTTTGTGGCGCAAGTCGAGATGTGGAACATGGCCAAGTTATCGCGCGCACTGGCGCGGATCACGGAAGCCCAGCGATTGTCCCGCAGCGGTGGCGAACTGAACGTCCTTGATGACGCCGTGCTGGCTGAAAGTATGTTACTCGACATTGCCCGTCTTGCGGCCTTTCGCGGCCGTTAAAGCCTGCCCGCCCGTGCGTCTTAAGCCATAGATTTGCCTCAGTCTTGCCCCGCTCACGTTGCGTGTGCGAAATCGGCAGGGTGGCGCCAGATGTTTGACGACGGCGACGACGGTTTATGGCGCACTCAGCCGTTATCTGCATAAGGTCGTGCGCTGGTCATTTGCCGGTATCGTCCGGGTCACTAAGGACATTCGCGTGGTTAAGCTTGTCACCCGCCTGATCATGCTTCTGGTTGTCGCCTCAGCCGTTGGTGCCGTGTACCTCGCTTCAACCAAGGAGCAGGCCGCAAAACAGGCCGGCGGCTTTGGTAGTGGCAAGCGCAGTGGCGGCGGCAACGCAGCCGATATCCCGGTCCCGGTCACGGGCACGGAGGCCAAGATCGCCGATGTGCCTGTATTCCTGGAAGGCGTCGGCACGGCCAAAGCGCTGAATACGGTGACAGTCCGCCCGCAGGTCGACGGCCGTATTCTAAAAATCCATTTCAAGGAGGGCCAGACGGTTAAAAAGGACGACCTGCTCGCCGAGATCGATCCAACCACCTACAAGGCCACACTGGATCAAGTCGTGGCCAAACGTGCCTTGACCGAAACGCAACTCGCCAACGCCAAACGCGACAATGATCGCTACGCCAAAATCCCTGGCGTCATCGCACAAAAGACGGTTGACACGCAGGCAGCGTTGGTTGCCCAGCTCGAAGCCCAGGTCCGTTCAGATGCGGCAGCCGTCGCCAGTGCGCAGGCCGTACTCGACTATGCGCGCGTTCTTGCCCCCGCCAGCGGCCGCACCGGTCTGCGTCTGGTCGATGAAGGCAATATTGTTCGCGCGGGAGCCGACGTCGGCATCGTCACGATCACGCAAGTGCAGCCGATTTCGGTGATCTTCAATCTGCCACAACAACAACTGCAGCGGATCACGCGCGCGCAGGCGCTTGGCGTCGTTGCCGTGGAGGCACTCGATACCGAAGGCAAGACCGTGGTCGACATGGGCATGCTGCAGGTCGTCGACAACCAAGTCGATCAAACCACCGGCACGGTCAAGATGAAGGCTGATTTTCCAAATGCACAGATGCAGCTTTGGCCCGGTCAGTTCGTCAATGTGCGCCTGCTTGTTGAGACCCTGAAGCAAGTTGTCGTCGTGCCGACGCCCGCCGTCCAACGGGGCCCCAACGGTCCCTTCGTGTATCTGGTGAACGCCGACGACCGCGCCAAGTTGCAACTGGTTGAGCTGACCCTGCAAACCGAAACCGAGAGCGTTATCAAGACCGGCCTTGGCGCTGGCGACCGCATCATCACGTCGGGCTTTGCACGGATGCAAGAGAATGCGAAAGTCATTTTCGGCCGGGTCGGTGGCGACGCGCCCGTCAGACCGCAAGCGCCCGCCGCAGCAAGTGGCATACCGGAGGCCGACGTCCGAGCGCGCCTCGAAAAATTTCGACAGGTCTGTGGCGCTGATCTGCTGACGCATTGCCCGGATGTGCCGCGTGAGGCAATGCGACAGTGCATTGAAGCCAAATCAGCAAACTTTACAGCGCCCTGCCAAGCAGCTGTCGCTGAACGTGCCCGCGAAACGCCAGGCGATGCCAAGCGCGGTGATGGCTCAGGCCAAGGCAGAGGCGAAGGCCAAGCCCGTGGCGAAGGCCAAGGCAGAGGCCGCGGCAAGCGCGACGCAGATGGCAATCCGGCAGGTGCTGCGGCTGTCACTGTCCCGGGTGCGCCCAAGAGCACACCGCAATGAGCCTGTCGCAACCCTTTATCCGCCGTCCTATCGCAACGACCCTACTGGCGCTTGCCACTCTGTTGGGTGGCTGGCTCGGCTATATCAACTTGCCGATCGCCTCACTGCCTCAGGTCGATTTTCCGACCATCCAGGTGACGACCCAATTACCAGGCGCCAACCCTGACACGATGGCCAATCTGGTCACCGGGCCGCTGGAGCGCCCGCTCGGCCAGATCCCCGGCCTTGCGACGATGACATCGACGTCGTCACTCGGGCTCAGCCAGATCACGCTGCAATTTGATCTCAATCGCGATATCGACGCTGCCGCACAAGATGTCCAGGCCGCGATCAATTCAGCCACCTCGACGCTGCCGCGCAATCTGCCGTACCCGCCGACCTACGCCAAGGTGAACCCGGCTGACGCACCAATCATGACGCTGGCGCTCACCTCGCCGACATCCTCACTGCGCCAGATGTCGGATCTGGCGGACACACTCATCGCCCAACGCATGAGCACCATTTTGGGCGTTGGCCACGTCGATATCGAGGGTGGCATTAAACCGGCCGTGCGCATTCAGGCTGATCTCTCGCGCTTATCCAACTACTCCCTGTCGATGAGCGATCTGCGAGCCGCCATCATCGCCGCCAATGTCTCGGGTCCCAAGGGCGCGCTCGATGGTCCGTTCCAATCCTACACGATCTCGGCCAACGATCAGATCACCTCGGCCGAGCAATATCGCAGCGTCATTGTCGCCTACCGCAACGGCGCACCGATTCTGTTGTCGGACCTCGCCGAGATCGTCGACGGCTTGGAGAACAACAAGGTCGGTGGTTGGTATCAGGGGCAATCCGCCATCATCATCGACGTTCAGCGACAACCCGGTGCCAACGTCATTGAGACCGTGCGCCGCATTCAACAGGAACTGCCGCGCCTGCAAGCAGCTATGCCGCAGGACGTCAAAATCAATGTCGTCCACGACCGCACGTCGACGATCCGGGCCTCTGTCCGCGATGTCCAGTTCACGCTGGTCCTCGCGGTTGGCCTGGTGGTTCTGGTGGTCCTGGTGTTCCTGCGCGACCTCCGCGCCACCCTGATTGCCGGTGTCGCCTTGCCGACATCGTTGATTGCCACCTTCGGCGTGATGTGGTTTTGCGGCTTTTCACTCGACAATCTCTCCCTGATGGCACTGACCATCGGCACCGGCTTCGTGGTCGACGACGCGATCGTCATGATTGAGAACATTGTCCGCCACATTGAAGACGGGGAGGATCCGCTGACCGCTTCGCTCGAGGGCGCTCGCGAAATCGGCTTTACCGTCATGTCGCTGACACTGTCGTTGATCGCAGTGTTCATACCCTTACTGTTCATGACGGGCCTGGTCGGCCGCATGTTCCGAGAGTTTGCATTGACGCTGACCATCGCCGTCATCGTGTCGGCCATCGTGTCTCTGACGCTGACGCCGATGATGTGCGCAAAACTCTTGCGCCGTCACCGCCCGATGGCCCCCGATAGCGCGCCGGCTGCCGCCGCTCTGAAACGTCGACGAGCCGACGCTTCCGACACCAATTTTATCGTCGCAGCCTACGGGCGCAGCCTGGACCACGTGCTTCGTTTTCAGCCTCTCATGCTGCTGCTCACACTGGGCACCGTGTTCTTGACGATCTGGCTTTACGTCGTTGCCCCTAAAGGCTTCTTGCCACTCCAGGATACGGGCCTGATCACGGGCGTGCTTGAGGCCGGCCCGGAGGTCTCGTTCGATGAAATGTCGCGCCTTCAAGCCAAGGTCACGGAGGCTCTTCGCAAAGATGCCGACGTCGTTGGCGTCGTCGCAGTTGTCGGTGTCAGCGCCATCAACGCGACGCCAAATCGGGCCCACCTGAAAATCGTGCTCCAAGAGCGTGATCGCCGGCAGTCGAGTGTGACAACGGTTATTGCGCGGCTCAGGGCGAGTTTGCAGGATATCGGTGGCGTCAACGTCTACTTTCTGCCGGCGCAAGATGTGCAGATCGCGACCCGGGTTTCACCGGCCCAATACCAGTACACACTTACCGGCACAGACGCGGCTCTGATCTCGACTTGGGGCGCAACGCTTTCCGCAAAACTGAGAACTTCGCCGATCTTGCGCGATGTTATCTCAGACTCACAGGAGGGCGGCTTGCGCGCGCTGATCCGTGTCGACCGTGAGACCGCAGGCCGCCTTGGCATTTCCATGCGGGCCGTCAATGACGCCCTCAACGATGCCTTCGGACAACGCCAGATCTCGACGATTTACGCGCAATCCAACCAGTATCGCGTGATCTTGGAGGCCATGCCACGCTACCAGTCCGACCCCGCCGCATTGTCTCGCGTTTTTGTGCCGGGTACGGGTGGGGCTCAAGTCCCGCTATCGGCCGTCGCCAAGATCGAACGCACGACGGCGCCACTCGCCATCCAACACCAGGAGCAATTTCCGTCGCTCACGCTCGCTTTCAATCTGGCCCCTCAAGCCTCGCTCGGCGACGCCGTCAAGGTGATCACGGCAGCTCAACGCGAGGTCGGCATGCCCGATGCTATCACGGGCAGCTACTCGGGCGATGCTGCAGAATTCAGCAAGTCCCTTGAAGGCCAGCCGTGGCTTATTCTGGCGGCCATCATCACCATTTATATCGTACTCGGCGTCCTCTATGAGAGCTTCATTCATCCGTTCACGATTTTGACGACGTTGCCGTCGGCTGGCATTGGCGCCGTGCTGGCCTTGATGCTGGCGGGCATGGATCTGTCATTAGTCGCCTTGATCGGAATCATATTGCTGATGGGTATCGTCAAGAAGAACGCGATCATGATGATCGATTTTGCGCTTGATGCGGAACGGACCCGTGGTTTGACGCCGCGCGAGGCGATCGTCGAGGCCAGCCGAAAACGCTTCCGTCCGATCATGATGACAACTCTGGCGGCCTTGTTCGGCGCGCTGCCGCTGGCGTTCGAAAGCGGCACGGGGTCTGAGTTGCGCAACCCGCTGGGTGTCTCAATCATCGGCGGCTTGCTATTGTCTCAGGTCCTTACGCTCTACACCACGCCCGTGATTTATCTTGCCATGGAGCGGCTCAAGGTGCGTCTCACAGGAACCGGTTCGGTGATCTCCGACGAATCGGAGGCAAGTGTCCTCCGCCGGGCGGCGGAATAATTGGAACCCCGGTTGTTCAACCCTTGCCGAGTTCCGTTGCAAGGTTCAGCGTCTTGCACTTCTTCTCGTCCAACAGCCCATTGAAGGCTGTGAGTTTGGCTCGCTCGCGAGCCGTCTCAGCGTTGACATCCAGGGTCGCCGACGGTCCGCGCACGACCGTGAGCGCTGACTGCGCTGTCAGGGCGGCCTCGGACGGCTGCGGCCGGTTGGGTGTATCCTTGAGGCGTGAAATGATAATCTGCATCGAGCCGGCCAGACGCTTGCAGTCCAGCGCGCGCTCGGCAGCACTTGGTTGATAGACACCCGTAGCCCCGACGTGACCACTTTCGAAGCTTTTCATCTTGCTGAAATTGTTTGGCTTCTCAGACGGGGGGATATAGCCAGGCGTTGCCGTAGCGCAGGCGGACAATGCGCTCGCCAACGTCACGACCGCTGCTCGCCTCCAATGGTCCAATCCCGGCCACAGCATTGACTTCCGGCTCCACCAATTAAAACGCCCGCCACATGATGCTGTTCAAAAAAGCTTTCCAGCTTCGTTGTCAGTCGCGTTGTTCGAGGTTGACCGGATGCCACTCAACCGGAACCCAATCAAGCGGCAGTGTCATCGCCAGAAACTACGGCAGCGGCAAGACCGTGGGACGGTAGACGCCCCAATAAAAAGAGGCGAACCGGTTCTGGTTTCGCCTCACATTAGCTTGTTTCACTTACCAGCCATTGCGATGGCCAATCAGCTCAGCATCCCGATCAGCCCCGGGTCAATGACGCGTGCCAACCTGATACTTAGCCATAGCGTCCTTGAGCTTCAGCTTTTCGTGTTTCCATCGCCGAATTTTAATCTCGTCCGCCTTGGGTCGAGCTTGCTCTTCCCGGATCATCTTCTCAAGTTGTGTGTGCTTCTGTGACAACTCTACGAGATGCGTGGACAGCGACATCTGCCTCTCCGTTCTGGTGTTGACGACGCACTCAAAGTGACACGATTGTGACATACTGTCCAATGTGGATTTGATCGCAATCGGGGATCGTCATGAAAAGTGATGACGATTCACCTGCGCTCGAACCCCGAGCCTGATGCATCTGGTTAAGCTGTTGTTAACACCTTGCGGAATACATCTCGAAGGACGATACTTCCCCGCAAGTGATTGCGTTGGTGACGGGCACTGCGGGCACTCCTCCAGTCCATAGGCGCATGAAAAAATCAACCAACGATGGCGAACTGCGCGAGCAACTCGCACGGCTCATGACGGAGCATCGGGATCTTGATGCCGAGATTGTTCGGCTCGAGGCCGCAGCTGCGACAGATCAGTTGCATGTCAAGCGGCTGAAGAAGCGCAAGTTGGTTCTGAAGGATCGCATCACTTCCCTTGAAGACCAGTTGCTTCCCGATATCATCGCTTGACGGCGGGCATTGGGCCTTGAAGGCAATGGGCCTCGAGCGCCACGGGCTTGAGGACGCTGCGATGGCGTGTCATGGGGCGAACCCAGCCATCCCGACACGGCGACCACTCCCGCAATGCTGAACGATCTCAATTTTTACGCCGTCGCACTACCGGCCGTTGCCTTGTATGGACTTTCGAAAGGCGGCTTGACGGGCGTCAGCTTGTTGGCGATGCCATTGCTGTCGTTGTTCATGCCACCGATGCACGCCGCGGGCATCTTACTCCCGGTGCTGTTGGTCCAGGATGCTGTCACGGTCTATACGTTTCGCAAAGCCTGGGACCGCGAAACTCTGGTCCGGATGCTACCTGGTGCATTGCTTGGCATTGGTTTCGGCACGTTAACGGCCGTCATCGTGACGCCAGGCCAGATCCGGTTGGCGGTCGGCCTGCTGGCGATAGCATTTTGCCTGAACGCATGGTTTGGTTCGAAACCGGCAGGAGGCACGCAGGTGCCGCATGATTGGCTGCGGTCAACCGGATTGGCCGCGCTCTCTGGCTACTCAAGTTTCGTCATTCACGCCGGCGGCGTTCCATACAATCTTTATACCTTACCGCGGATCAACTCACGCGAGCTTTTCGTCGGCACCAGCAGTGTCTTCTTTGCGCTCATCAACGTGATCAAGATCGTGCCCTACTGGGGCCTCGGGCAGTTAACCGCCGCAAACCTGCAGCTTTCCGCTGTGCTGCTGCCGGTTGCCGTGCTGGCAAATATCGGCGGCATCTACCTCGTGCGGCGGATTCCGAACCTATTGTTTTACCGAGCTGTTCACGGCCTGACGTTCTGCGTCGGGTTGAAGCTGGTCATTGATGGGCTCCGCGCCATCTAGATTGTTACCTCAACACTTTGCGGTGCCCTCTTCGTGGATCTCGGCGAACTTGAGCACAATCCATGTGCCACCCCCACGTCAACCGGCTCAGCGGCTGAATGCTGGTGTCGGGGCCTTGATCAGGTGAGATAAATCGCGTGGTGCACGCCGGAAGGTCGGCGCGAGTTGGCCGCCAGAAGGGGGCCGAGTGGTCGACAGTTGCGGCGGCACCGGCGATTTGGCCGGTGCCGTGCGCGGCAGTTGCACCGGTGCGGATGCGACCGGAAATCTGGGCGGCCGGGGCATGCGACCGGATCCGCTCGTCATCTCGGCCGGCTGATCCAGGTGCCGATTTTTCCAGCCGGAGTGCAAGCAATAGGCGATGAAACCCAGCAGCCCAAATGAACCCACTAACATAGCAACCGCAGCCCACCAGCCCGACGCAGCGCCCGCTTCTGCGTGACGGGCAATCGGCTCGGCTGGCCCGCTAGCAACCACTGCGCTCTCCGTTGGAGCGGGCTGACCTTTGGTCGCAAGATGCTGCTCCAATTCCTCCACCGAATTGAAACCCACAAGCATCAGCAAAAGCTCAAGTTGCTGCGTTGATAGGTCAATGTACTCGGAGTTGGAGATGTAGCCAACGTAGGTGGAACCTGAGAAGAATTTTGCCATGCGGCCGATATCGAAGTGCCGACCATCAGGAAGCGTGGCGTCTTCTCCGGCGGGCAGATCATAAACTTTTTCGATCCGCACTTTCGTGGCCCGCACGACAGATCGCGCGAGCAAAGCGCCGTGGAGCGCAGCACTCATGCCGCTCGCAGGACTAGCCTTGCTTACGGCGCCCGGCACAACCTTCGAACTGCTACCGAAACGCAACTTGGGACGCGCATCGGCTGCGGCTCCGATCATGACCAGAACCAGCGCCGCCGCTGCCACCCGCAGAAAAATTGCGCGCAACTTCAAAGTCACCCCAGCCATCATGGCACCCTCAATCACAAAAGCCCGGCTGACCATGCGCAGTGAGTGGTGACTTTTTCGACGATCATTGTCTGGAATATCGGTGAACCGGCGTGCCTGATTGGCGCAATCGGGCGACCGTCGTGCCGTCAGTCTAAAGCTGCGCTTAAAAGACCTATCGGCCTGACGACGACAGCATTCGGGATCATCGTCGCTTAGGTTGGAGATCAAAGACATTGACCCAGCCGTGCGACTTGGTTGCGTGCGGCAATTGCTGCATTGCACCTCCCGCATATTCGCACTTGCAATAACCTTATCCTCATGATCAAGACACCCTGAATTCAACGGAGCGCCCCTTAACCGTCACAGTTTAGTAACCATATGTGGCTATGGCGTTCGACGGGTTGTTTGTTGGTCAACCGTTGTTCGGTTGGCGATGAGTTGTGAACTTCACTGCACTGCATCGCGCCGTCATCTCGGGGCTTGAGTCCCGCTCAGGACGGCTGGAAGCAAAACAAGAACACGTGACCCCGGGCCGGGCGGGCGTCATGGATGGATAGGGAGCCGGCGCGATATGCTGAATAGTGAGCGAGATTGGCGAATTGATTGGCTGCGCGGACTTGCGTTGGCTTCGATCTTCGTCAACCACATGCCAGGCAACCGATTCGAGAACTGGACCACGCGCAATTTCGGTTTTTCCGACGCAGCTGAAGTGTTCGTCCTGTTGGCAGGCGTCGCTGCAGCGTTAGCGTTTTTTGAGCGTTTCGATGCGGGCCAGACGGGAGACGTTACCCGCCGGACGTTGCGTCGAGCTGGGCTGCTCTACAGTGCGCACCTCATGTCGACACTGGCTGCCATCGTGATGTTTGCCGTCGCAGCAAAGGTTTATGACAATCCGGGGTATCTCGACTTGATCGGTGTCGCCCCACTTGCCGCCGAGCCCTGGCCGGGTTTGGTCGGAATTGTGACGGGCGGCTATCAACTTGGTTTCTTCAACATCCTGCCGATGTACGTTCTGCTGCTCTTGACGCTGCCGGTGTATTTATGGCTGGCAAAACGCAGTCTTTGGCTGATGTTGGCGGGATCCGCTGCGCTTTACTTCACGGCGCAAGTCGTGCCACTCGACATGCCCAACTTCCCCGTTGGGGGCGGTTGGTTCTTCAATCCATTCGCGTGGCAATTCATGTTTGCCATCGGCTTGGCACTCGGCGTCCTGCGGCGGCGCGGCGCAACCGTGGCCTACTCGGCCGTAGCCTACGCCGCCGCACTCGCATACATCGCCTTTAGCTCGGTCTGGATGGTCTGGAGCCTCGGCGGCCACCTGTCGCATGGTGTCTTGCCGGGTTGGATGGATACGCTCCACAAATCGTATTTGCCGCTCCCACGGTTGCTGCACGTGCTGGCGCTGGTCTACGTCCTGGTTCACTCACGGATCTGGACAGTCTTGACGCGTGTTGCAGCGGCTGACCCTGTCCTGACGCGCCTTGGGCGCAACTCTCTCCCCGTGTTCGTGGCGGGCTCACTCGCCAGCATGGCCGGATACATTGTGTTGGTGCAGGTTGGCTCTGACTTAGCGGTGGAATTGGCTTTGACGACCGCCGGTCTCGCCATCATGTGGTTTGTCGCGGTGTTGTCGGAGATGGGTGCTCCCGCGGTGTGGCAGAGGCTGCAAGCGGTGGCACGGCGCATAGTTTTGGCGGCGACCGAGCGATCACGCGGGTCGGGTCCTGAGTCTCTTGAGCCAAACACGATCCAGACCGGCCGCCGGCGCTGAACAAGGCGCTAAAACTATTGCCTCACCCGCGTCTGGATCTTGCCAAATACCGTTCGCGGCTATCTTCTTGCGTAACTGTGGCCACTGCGGGAGGCACCTGTGCGCATCGCCGTGTTAGGGGCCGGACCTGCCGGTCTATTGTTTGCAGCGCTTCATAAGTCGGAACATCCAACTGATGAGGTCGTTCTGTTCGAACAAAATGCGGCCGACGCAACGTTCGGCTTCGGCGTCGTGTTTTCCGACACGGCGCTGGACTTCCTGCGCGATGCGGCGCCAGCCATTCATGCGCTCATTGCGCCAAGCCTGGAAATATGGTCCGACATCACCCTGGTCCATCGGGGTCGTCGGTTGGTCGTCGACGGTATTGGTTTCTCAGCCGTGACTCGCTTGACACTGCTGCAGTTGCTCCAGTCCCACGCCTGCGACGCCGGCGTCGATCTCCGTTATGACCACACCATTTCCAGCCTCGATGAACTGGCGGGGTTTGACCTTGTGGTTGGCGCCGACGGTGTCAATTCTCTAGTCCGGCGCTCGCTGCGCGATGCCTTCGGCACGGCGGAGGGGGCATTCACCAACAAGTTCGTCTGGTACGGGACGACAGCCCCGTTCGACACCCTGACGCAAACCTTTGTCACCACTGACACCGGCACCTTCAATGCTCACCACTACCGTTACGTGACTGGCATGAGTACGTTCATTGTCGAGTGCGATCCGGCCACCTGGCAGAGGTCCGGCTTTGCCATGATGTCCGAGGCGGAGACCGCTGAAACTTGCGGACGCGTTTTTGGCGAAGCGCTGAGGGGTCAGCCGTTGATCTCGAACCGGTCGTCGTGGCGCAACTTTCCGAAGCTCTGGTGCGAGCACTGGCATCACGCTGACCGATATGTCTTGCTCGGCGACGCAGCCCATACTGCGCATTTCTCAATCGGCTCGGGCACGCGACTGGCTTTTGAGGACGCCATCGCACTTTCAAAGGCCTTGACTGGGTCTCCTGGAGCCGTGGCTGCCGCCCTCGATGCGTATCAACTCCAGCGCCAGCCGATTGTCCGAAAGATCGTTACCGCGGCCAACGCCTCAGCGGCGTGGTATGATGCATTCCCGGTCCATATGGAGCTGGAGCCGGAGGCGTTCGCGATGAGCTACATGACCCGGTCAGGCCGCGTGGATCTGGATCGGTTGCGGGCTGTTTCGCCCAGATTTATGGCAGCTGTTGCGTCAGCCTAGTGGCCCGTCGCGCCAAAATTGCTGAATGGCCGCGACGTCTTTCAATTTTGGCGCGACATGAGGGCCACGAGCAAAATCA
>JAYSUN010000017.1:0-6717 GCA_043719045.1 Hyphomicrobiaceae bacterium
TGCCCTAAAGAGGATCTGCCCGTGTTCGACGTAAAAGCCATCCGCGACAATCCCACCTGGTTTGATGATGGCCTGCAACGTCGCAGCTTGAGCGCTGAATTCTCGTCGTCGAAGGTTATTTCGCTCGATGATCAGCGGCGGGCGATCATCACAGCCCTGCAAGACGCGCAGAGCCAGCGTAACACCGCGTCGAAGGAAATCGGCAAGGCCAAGGGCGCCAAGGACGATGTGCGGGCCGCGAAGCTGATGGCCGAAGTTGCAGGATTGAAAGAGTCGATCGCGGCGGGTGAAGTGGAACAAGCCAAGGTCGATGCAGCTATCCAGGCCATGCTGGAAGTGATTCCGAATGTCCCGCTCGACGAGGTGCCACTCGGCGTGGATGAAACGGGCAATGTCGAAGTTCGCCGTGTCGGTGAACCGTCGAAGCTGAGTGGCATGAACAAGCCGCTGCAACATTTCGAAATCGGCGAGGCCATGGGACTGATGGATTTTGAAACCGCCGCGAAAGTGTCCGGCGCGCGCTTTGTTTATTTGAAGGGGCAACTCGCCCGCCTCGAACGCGCCCTCGCTCAGTTCATGCTCGACATCCACACGGAGGAGTTCGGGTATACCGAGGTCAATCCGCCGATGCTGGTCCGCGACGCGGCAGCTTACGGGACGGCGAATTTGCCGAAGTTCGCCGAAGATCTTTTTCGGATCATTGGTCCGCTCGACAAGCTGGCGCAGGAAGCGAAACTTAACGGAGCGGCAATCGATTCTTCGGAGTCCACTCTCAAGATCGTTAAGCAGATACTTCGGCAGCTTAGCTCGCAGATTGAAAAAACAGCAGGTGCGGGGCCTCGCGAGCTGGGTTGGCTTAAGTCAATCTATGACTCAGCGGAGGAGGTTGCTAACCTGGAGCAGGCGCGCATTAACGATATAGTCATCGCTACAGAGGGGCTGCTAAAACGAGCAAGAGACCTTGCATCGCAGCAAACTGCAAATTTCTGGCTGATCCCCACCGCCGAAGTGTCGCTGACCAATCTCGTCCGTGAAAGCATCCTGGACGAGGACAAGCTGCCGTTGCGCTTTACCGCGTGGACGCCGTGTTTCCGCTCGGAAGCGGGCTCGGCCGGTCGCGACACGCGTGGCATGATCCGCCAGCATCAATTCTCGAAGGTCGAACTGGTCTCGATCACGACACCGGAAAAGTCGCTCGCAGAACACGAGCGCATGACCAACGCTGCCGAGACCATCTTGCAGCGCCTCGGCCTCGCCTATCGAACGGTGCTCCTGTGCACCGGCGACATGGGTTTTGCTGCGCAGAAGACCTACGACATCGAAGTCTGGCTGCCCGGGCAAAATGCCTATCGCGAAATTTCGTCGTGTTCCGTGTGCGGCGATTTCCAGGCCCGGCGTATGGGCGCGCGTTATCGGCCGAAGGGTTCCAAAGACATCCGCTACCTGCATACGCTCAACGGCTCTGGCCTCGCGGTCGGGCGCACGCTGGTGGCGATCCTGGAGAACTATCAGCAAGCTGATGGCAGCGTCGCCATTCCCGCAGCCCTGCAGTCGTATATGGGCGGCAAAACCGTGATCTCCAAACCGTGACCGCTCCAATTGATCGACGTGCTTCGGCCCTCCGCTGTCCCGGATTTTAGTGTGCACTTTGCACGAACAATATCTGAGTTCTTAACCTGCCGTCGCCCATCACGCAGCGCGCCAACTACGCGACATGGAAGATCCCGGATATCTGTAAGACTGGCGCGCGGACGTTTTGACTCTTTCGCTGGTGTCGTCAGGCGCCGGTCTTGTCTGGCCTGCGCGTGCCGACACGCGTCACCGCGAGCCGGCCGGCACGCGAACAGCGGCCGCAGTTTCAAGCCAATAGTCCCAGCCGATTGGCATGCTGTTCAACCAATGCCAGTCCGTGCGCCGTTGGTCTGAGCGCGGGGGCTCGGTCGTGGACGGTCAAGCCTGCGCGCGCGGCAAAGATGCGTTTGCCATAACAGTTGAGGGTTTCAATCGACTGCATGATAAAGAGGATGCTGGGCAGCACCTTTTCATACAGCGCTTCAGCCTGCCCGGGATGGCCTGCCTGCAACGCGCGCCAGATGGCGACCTGCTTGTCGATGGTATCTGGCGCCAGGATCATGCCGATGCAGCCGGCACGAAAGTTGTCGGTGAGTTCGAGCCCGCCGCGTCCGTTCAAGACGGGAATACGACCGTGCGTGGCTTCGATCACGGTCTTGATCTCGATCACCGAGCCTTCGCCCTTGAGAAGTTTGACATTGGGATGCTGGGTGACAAGATCCTGGATTTCCGATGCAGTCAGCCCACGCCCCATATAGGCGGGTGCGTTTTGAATTGCGACGGGGAGCGTGGTCTGATCGGCGACACGGCCGAAGAAGCGAATGTACTCCGTGCCCGCGTATGTGCCGGCAGCCGGTGGCTGGAGGATGACCCAGTCGGCATTGACGCTCTCGGCGTGACGCACCTGCGCCACTTGCTCGGCGACCGAATGACCGTAAATCGTGAACGCGAGCGGCACCTTGCCGGCAACATCCTCGGATACCCAGTCCATGATCTGCCGGCGCTCGGCCTCGGATAATTTCGACACTTCCGTGGCAAGGCCGAGGGCTGCCATGCCGTCAACTCCCGCGCGTAAGCAAATCTCGGTCTGGCGCCGCATCGCCGTACGATCGAGCCGCTCATCAGCGTCAAAATGCGCGAACGCGATGGCATGAATTCCTGGAAACATGTGGCTCCGCCTTATCCCGTAACGGCGATCAAAACCAATGCGCCGCCGGTGTCGACCGTCACAGCAAAGGTCGGCGATACATAAGTTGACGTTCCCGCTTCCACAATCAAGCACGGCCCCGCGAGGCTGACCCCGGGCACCAGGCTTTCGCGTGCGTACACTTTGGCTTTGACGTGACCACCGGTTTTGGTATCGAAGATGCGGCGGTCACCGGTGGCTGTCGGCGCTTTGGCGACGATTTTTGCCGCAGCGAGCCGCAGTGGCTTGTCAGTCGCCGTGGTCGCGACCACCACCCAACTCATGATCTCGATGGCAGCGCCTGGAATATGGCGTGCGAACAGTCGACGGTACTCGGCTTCAAAATCGCGGCGCAGTGCGCTGGGGTCGTCTGCGTTCAGTGTCCGCTCTGGCAGATTCACTGCAATCTCATGACCTTGGCCGGAGTAGCGCATGAATGCCGAGCGGCGCTGCACAATCGGACGCCCGCCCGCGGCCTGTTTGGCAAACTGGCTCGCTTCAGTGCCCATTTCTGTCAGCAATGCGTTGACGCCCGCAACATCAAACACGTCGAGCCGCATGTAACGTGAGCGCACGAGTTCGTATGCAGCCGGGGCTGCCAAAAACCCGATGGCTGAGCCGACACCAGCGTCGGCCGGCACCAGAATGCGCTTGATGCCAAGCTTCTCTGCGAGACGACTGGCGTGTAACGGTGCGGCGCCGCCAAACGCCACCAAGGTCCGCTCAGCAATTGCAGCGCCTCTCTCGACGGCATGCACGCGCGCGGCATTGGCCATGTTTTCGTCGACAATTTCCGACACGCCGAATGCCGCCTGCTCCGCGTCCAGCCCAAGGATGGCGCCGACGCCCGCCAGCAATGCCGCCCGGGCTTTGTCTGCATCAATGGCGATCTTGCCGCCGGCAAACCGTGCGGGGTCGATTTTCCCGAGCGCCACGTCCGCATCGGTGACTGCCGGTCGCACGCCACCGCGGCCATAGCAGGCCGGTCCCGGTTCGGAACCGGCGCTGTCCGGCCCAACCATGATCCGCTTTAATTCATCGACGCGCGCGATTGAACCACCACCGGCACCAATCTCGACCATTTCAATGACGGGGATGCGGACAGGAAAGCCCGAGCCTTTCATGAAGCGCGACTGCCGATCGACTTCGAAGGTGCGCGCCATCAATGGCCGGCCGTCATCGATCAGGCAGATCTTGGCAGTGGTGCCGCCCATGTCGAACGACAGAATCCGGGTTTCACCGCGTTCCTCGGCGATCCGAGCCGCCAGGATTGCGCCTCCAGCAGGACCTGACTCGACCAGTCGGATGGGAAAACGCGCCGCGGTTTCAAGTGCCGCAAGAGAGCCGCCGGAGGTCATGAGATGGATCGGCTTCGTGTAGCCACCGGCTGCGAACGCGGCCTTCAGCCGATTGAGATAGCCAGCGATCAACGGCTGCACATAAGCGTTGGCGACGGCCGTTGATGTCCGCTCGTATTCGCGCGCCTCCGGGCAAACTTCGCAAGACAAGGTCACGGCCATTCCGGGTGCTGCCTCACGCAGGATCGCGCCGATGCGCCGTTCGTGTGTCGGGTTCACATACGCATGGATCAGCGCCACGGCGACGCTCTCGATTTGAGCCTCGTACAATGCCTGCGCGACCCGCCTGACCGCCGCCTCGTCAAGCGCCAGCCGCACGGCCCCGTGCACGTCCATGCGCTCGGGCACAGTATACCGCAGATGCCGCGGCACGAGCGGTTGCGGCTTTTCAATGGTCAGATCGTATTGATCAAAGCGGCTCTCATCTGCGATCTCGATGACATCGCGAAATCCATCGGTCGCGATCAGAGCTGTTTTCGCGCCCTTGCGCTCAATGATCGCGTTGGTGGCGAGCGTGGTGCCATGCACGAACACGTCGATGTCGCGCATCGACCTGCCGGCTTGGGCAAGCACCAGCATGGTGCCGTCAACCACTGCCTGTTCGGGCGCGCGCGTTGTGGTCAGCACCTTGGTGGTGAAGCGCAGGGCGCCGACATCAAGCACAATGTCGGTGAAGGTGCCGCCGATGTCGGTTGCGAGGCGGATGGCGGCAAAAGACATGGAACTCTCAATCTACAATGAACAGTGTCGCCCCCGTTGCGGTCCGCGATCGGTGGGCCGCATCGCCGAAGTCAGAGACTTGATAGCTCATCCCCGGCGTCAATGTGAACTGTCTGCCATCGCTCAGTTCCGTGACCAGCTCTCCGGCAAGGACATACAACACATGGCCGCGGTCGCACCAATGGTCCGCCAGATAGCCCGGTGAATACGTGACCATCCGCACGCGCAAATCGCCACTGTCGAACGTGCGCCAATAGGCCTCCCCGGTTTCACCCGGATGGGTGACGGCCGGTACTTTCGCCCAATCCGTAACCGTGAACGGCAGCGTTGGGATCTTCATCTGCGTCACCCAAACAATTTCAGCTGCCGATCGTCCTGACCTTTGGTTTCGCGCGCGAGTTGCTCAATACGGTCGAACGGCACCTGTTCCGCTTGAATGAGCGAGCGCCCCGCCTTGATCGAACGGACCAGACCTTCTTGGACCAGATGGAACTCGCCAACGGTCTGGGTCGGCAGCACTGAAGCAGGATCAAGCCCGCTTTCGCTGTTGAATGCGGCCTTCAGCTTCTTGAGAGCCGTATCTTCACGGACGCGGCCGATGAACCAGTTGGTGATCTGATCCCGGCTCTTGTAGTCCATGTCACCAGGAGACTGCGTCGCCAGCATGATGCCGAGACCAGCCGAACGGGCACGTTTCAACAAGCTTTGCAATGGTTCCGCGGTTGCTGGTTTGGCGTTGGCCGGAATATAGAGATCCGCCTCGTCGAACATCAGCAGTGCCTGCAACTCATCGGCGGGGTTACGCTGACAGAAGCGCAAGGTCTCAGCCAAGAACTGAGACACCCAGAATAGGATATTCTCGTTATCACCAAGAAAGCCTGTGTAAACGATCGACAGCCGAGTGCGGCCGGGCCGTGCGCTACGGCCACGTCCGAGCATTGATTCCAACGACAGCGTTTCGCCGCCGGCTTCGAACAGCGACGCGTTGCGTAGCCGCAAGCTATCGAGTTGAGCCACGAGATCACGGCGCAGCTTCCCCGACGGATCCATGCGCTGGGTGGCGTCGGCGAGTTCGGGATCATCCTCTTCCAACATATGAATGAGATCAGCCAACATCACCTGCGACGAGAACCGCTGCCCCAGCAACTTCAACGCAACCGAAAGGGTGCCCGATTGTTTCTGGTGCGTGGCTGAGTTCTTCAGATGCAGCATGTCGCCGATGGCCGCGGCGGAAAGATTGGCGAGCAACTGTTGCTCATGTTCCGGCAGTTCTTTGATGCCTTGCGGCAGCAGCGTGATCGAGATCGGTCGGCCCGACGAGCGACCCGGCGTGTAGACCGCGACGTCGATTGAGTCGGCGAGCTTTTCACGTTCGCCGCGGCGCTCAGTCAGATCGCCCTCAATCGCGCGCCAGACCTCTGGATTGGCATAAGAGCACAGATCGCCCTTCCGATCGATCAGGATGGCCGGAATACCCTTGGACAACACCTGCTCAATCAGATTGAGCGCAAGCGTGGTTTTGCCTGAGCCTGAGCCACCAAGCACAGCCGCGTGGCGCTTGAGCAAGTCTTTGGCCAAGGTCACGCGTTTGCCGGTCTTTTGCATGACGCCGACATGGATGCTGCCATTGCCCTCGCCGCCCTCGTCGAGGATCAACTCAACGGGCAGGCTCGGTTCCGGACTTTCAGTGTCGGCAGGCAGCGCCGACGGCTCGCCTGCCGGCACATCGCCCCAGCCCAACCAATCCGATGTTTGCACCGGCATGATCAGCTCAAGCGCCGGCGGTGGCATGATCAAGGTCGGCGGCGATGGCATGGCCAGCGGTAGTTGCACCTGCGGCGCAACTGTTTTTTGTTGTCCAGTGGTGGCCACTTGTCCGAT
>JAYSUN010000161.1:0-5478 GCA_043719045.1 Hyphomicrobiaceae bacterium
GGCGGCAACTGGCTTTCGCGGGCCCAGATCTGCCAGTCGAAAGTCAGGTCCTCGAGTTCGCGCGCCGTCAGTTCATGGAGCAGCAGGTGCAGCTGGCGGCTGTTGCTGGAGGCGTGCAAAGCGCTCGAGAAGGTCTTGGCGGAAGCGCTCCGCATCGTCTTCGTTCTGGTCGGCAGCGGTGACGGGTGTGGCGGTAGTTTTGGTGATTTTGGCTGGGGCATCGGACAGCTCCGTCAGCTTTTCAAAGATTTTGATCAGGTTTGCGAGTTGGCGCGCTTCACGCTCGGCGGCTGGATCCGACAGGACGGTGTTGTCAGCGATCCGAGCTTCGATTTCGGTAAGCTTGGCGTCGAGGACATCGTACAGCCGACGGATGATCGCGCGCCGGTGGGTTGGGCCGCCGCTGATGTGGTGGGGTTTCGGCGACGGCGGCGATGGTGAAACGACAGAGGCGGCTGGAGTGACGGAGGCTTCGAGGCGCATGGCCGCGCGTTTGGCATTGGCAAGTTGCAGGGCGACGATGCCGCGCTCACGCAGCTTCCATCCGCTGTCTTTGAGATTGGCACGACGGCTGATTTCGGGATGCGGGATGCCAAAACGAATGCCGATTTCGCGGACCGTTTCAGCTGAAGTCTCATAGGCGTGTCGAATATCCTCCCAGACGGGAGAGTCTGGCATTGTCATGGGGTGCTTGGGTTTCTGTAAGAGGAAGCTCACGGCCAAACAGCGGCAGCCGCTGTGTCGGACTTCGTGGCTCGAGAGAAGCGATGGTTCCGGCGTGGTCGTCAGCCCACCCACACCGCCCGACAAGTGACCTCCAAGGGGGTGTTTTCGGCCGGGGCGTCTGATTTGACACGTATCGGGTTATAGCAAAAACATAGCACACAACCGGAGCGGGACAAATGGGACGATTGTGGTAAATAAAAACTCGCGTTCTGGTGGTTTTTGAGCGGGGCTCCCAGGGTGGTCAGGCGTCGTCGATCGACGTGCCGGCCGGGACCATTTGTGGCTGGCAAGAGACGCCGGTCGGGCGCTTGCAGATCGCCGCTTGTCAGCCCTTTGGAAAGCCGCAGTCAAGGGTGCGTAACCGCAGATTACTATTTTGATTTTGTTGATTTTTTATTCGGTTTTGGGAAGTCACCGATGATGTAGCGGGAGATGTTTTCAGGCTTGATGCGGCGCTCGGATTTGGCAAAATTCGTGACCGAAATTCCGGCGTCGTGGACGGTCTTGGAGTCACCCGAAACGAGGGGGTGCCACCAGGCCAACTCGCGTCCTTCATCGACCAATCGATACGCACACGTCGTAGGTAACCAATTAAGGTTACGAATAGCTTCCAGGTCGAGTTGTATGCAATCTGCGACATGTTTCTTGCGGTTGGGATAGTCGGAACAGCGGCAGGAGCCGATATCGAGCAGCTTGCAGGCCACTTTGGTGAGGTAGATTTCGCCGTTATCGGCGTCCTCGATCTTGTTCATGCAGCAGCGGCCACAGCCGTCGCACAGGCTTTCCCATTCGTCAGCGCTCATTTCAGCCAGGGATTTGGTCTTCCAGAAGGGCTTTTTGCGGGACACGGGTGCGGACATGAGCTGTGGGAATGGAGCTTGTCGATACCATGTCGGACCGGCGCGCGGAAGTTTTGACTGAGCCGCTGGTGTGGTCCGGCGCCAATCTTGTCGTGCTTGCGCGTGCCGACACGCAGTCAGCGACAGGACGGGGCAGAACTTTTCCGGTTCAGTATGAGGGGCATGCCGGTCAAGCCGATTTGAGCGCGGCCGCAGGTTTGTGGATGTCGAATGGCCGGAGAGTCATGGCGAACACGAACGAAGCGTGAATTTGCAGATCTTTGCCGGTGCCGCGGGGCCACGGTCGGTCGCGGCGCAGGCCGTGGCTGAGCCGCAGACCCTCGGCCTGAGACTTCGAGTGTGTTAAACAATTGAAACTTTGCCTTGATCGAGTCGTTTTTACTCGAGCAGGATGACGCAAGAGCGGTTCGCGGACGCTGGCGGCCATAGGTCGGGCCCTGGCAGTCGAAATGCTTTTGAGCCGGAGGCTGAACGTGCACGATTGGTTCGACAAGAATGCAGGTGGCAAAAGCTCGCGGATCGATTGGCGCAAGGTGCGCCTGCAGATCGACGCGTGGATCGATTCCAACTTGGCATCCAGCGCTACCGACGCGCGGGAACGGTATTCCGCGGCGTCGAGTTGGTTTGCCCGCTTCCGACTGACCGGATGGAAACGCGGCACGACTGAAGTTCTGTCAGAAGGCCTGACCTTGGCAACTGGCGGGTTTTTGGTCCTGTACGCTCTAGCGGTCCCGGCGTTCGTCGAATTTGATGAAGCCAAAATCAACGCCGTGAAGTATTCGGTCAAGTTTCTGGACCGCTACGGCAACGATATCGGCAAGCGCGGCATTCTGCATAACGATGCGTTGCCGCTCGAGGCGTTACCGGATCATCTGATCAAGGCGACGTTGGCAACCGAGGATCGGCGGTTCTTTGACCACTTCGGCGTCGACTTTATCGGCACGGCGCGCGCGCTCATCACCAACGTGAATGCTGGCGAAACCGTTCAAGGCGGATCGACATTGACGCAGCAGTTGGCAAAGAACTTGTTCTTGACCAACGAGCGCTCGCTGCAACGTAAAATCAAAGAGGTGTTCCTCTCATTCCTGCTGGAAAGCCGGATGAGCAAGCGCGACATTCTGAAACTGTATCTTGATCGCGCCTACATGGGCGGCGGCGCTGTGGGGGTGGAAGCCGCGTCTCAGTTCTACTTCGGCAAGAGTGTGCGCGACGTCAACCTGGCTGAAGCTGCGATGATGGCTGGCCTGTTCAAGGCACCAACCAAGTATGCGCCACACGTGAACATTGCGGCTGCACGTGCCCGCGCCAACGATGTACTGTCGAACATGGTTGAGGCCGGCTACATGACGGCGGGCCAAGTTCATCAGGCGCGGCTCAATCCGGCGAAAGCGATCGACAATCGCAATCCGGATAGTCCGGATTGGTTTCTGGATTGGGCTTTTGATGAGGCCGTGCGTCTGGCGGATGGCCGCGGACACTCGGTTTTGACGGTTCGCACGACCGTTGACATGTCGCTGCAGAAATCGGCCGAAGATGCCTTGCTATCGACGTTGCGCGTGTCCGGCAAAGCCAACATGGTCAAATCCGGCGCGCTGGTGTCGATGGACCCAGATGGTGCCGTGCGCGCCATCGTCGGTGGGCCCGACTATGGTGAAAGCCAGTTCAATCGCGCAACCATGGCCCGGCGCCAACCCGGTTCCTCGTTCAAACTGTACGTTTATGCCGCGGCTCTGGAAGATGGCCTGACGAAGGACACCAGAGTGCCCGACCGCGTGTCGTCCACATGCGGGCCGCTCGGCTGGACACCCAAGAATTACGACGGCGGTTCCGGATCAGGCGCCTCGACGTCCCTCGCAGATGCGTTCAAGAAATCATTGAATACGATCGCGGTGGAATTGTCGCTGTTCAGGCTCGGCAACAATAGCCGCGACAAGGTCGTGGCCATGACCGAAAAGCTTGGCGTCGAAGGCATCAAGAAAACCTGCTCGATTGCATTGGGTGACGGCGGAATTTCCCCAATGGGCAATACCGCTGCATTTGCGCATTTCGCCAACGAAGGTCGAGCGGTCAAGCCGTACGCCATTATCGACATGTTCAATTCGAAGGGCGAAGTGATCTACACACGCGAACAGGATGAGGCGAAGCCGAAGCAAGTTCTGCAACGGCGCAGTGTTGAAAACATGAACCAGATGCTGCAATTGGTCGTGACCGAAGGCACGGGCAAGCGAGCCGCACTCGATTTCACGCATGCGGTCGGCAAGACCGGCACCTCCTCCAGCTATCGCGATGCTTGGTTCGTCGGCTTCACGGGCGGGCTTGTGACGGGTGTCTGGCTTGGCAACGACGACAACCGCGCGATGAACCGGATCACCGGCGGAAGTCTGCCAGCCGAGACGTGGCAACGCTATATGGCCGTGGCCCATCCAAGCCTGAATATCCCGACCATTATGGGGCTTACGCCGCATCCACGCCAAGTTCAGGAAGCTGATCGACTGGCACAGTTGCGCAAAACCGATCCGGCGTTGGCTGCGGCTCAAGTTCAAGCCTCGCAGCGCTCCAATAAGATCATGCCTGATAAAACCCGGGATGTGTTGAAGCGGTTGGCGGATGTCTTGCGCAAGTCGGTGCCGGTTGATGTGGCGCCGGTTGATCCGGGGGCGCGGCAAGGCGCGTTGGAGCCGCCACGGGGGGCAGGGCCTGATCGCCGGGCGGAAGCGCCGGTGCCGCAACCGCTTGCGCGACCCTGATCTCCGGCCTGCCATGGATTCAAATCACACGAGGCGCCGCGTCTCATGCAATTGTTGTTCAGCATTTTTGCCGACGTCCTGGCCTTGGTCACTCGGTTCGCTGTGTTTCTCGGCATCGCGCTGTTGGGTGGCATCGGCTCCGCCTGGGTGATGATTCATTCGGGGTCGCGGTTGTCAACGGTGACCCAAGGCCCTTGGGTGAGTTGGCCAGCCTCGGGGCGCGTCGAGGCGGACCCGTACACCCGTGCGCATACGGTCCGGTTAGGTCTGTTGCCGCTCAATCCCTCGCTCGCCATGAGCTATCATGCGCGCACGGATGACAGCGGCGAACGGATCTACTCAAGCTGTGATTACCTGATCAAATTGGATGATCTGGCGGCGCAATGGTGGAGCCTGGCCGTGTTCGACGACGCTGGCCGCGCGATCCGCAATCAGGCGCAACGCTTTGCCTACAACAGTGCAACGATTGTCCGTGACATCGATGGCAAGGCGGCGGTGATCATGGCGCGCGATGCGCGACCTGGGAACTGGCTGCCGATCGGCGGGGCCGGAAACGTGACCTTGTCGTTGTCGATCCAAGATCCCAAGTGGGCGCAACAGTCTCTGGATGACGGTGGCAAACCCAAGATATTACCATCTATCCTCAAGGTGGCTTGTTCGCGCTAAGCGCTTCCCGAATAGAACCACGTGCCGCAGGAAATCTGCTCGATGGACCCCACGCAAAAACCCGAAACGAAACCGCCAGCGCTCAAAGACCGGATCGCGGATTTGCGGTTGCGGGAGCGTGCGGCCGGCGCAGGTACCCGGTTTGCCGAGGGGGTGAAAGCCTTGCAAGCCAAAACGCCAGGTGCTGCGGCTGATCTGGTTGCGAAAATCAAAGCGGCGGCGGATCACGTCAAGCTCGAAAAACTCAATCGCGATAGTTTGAAGGCGGGCCGCGATGGCTTGGCTGCAAGGGTCGAAACACTGCTGAAACCGCGGCTGGTGGATGCTCCCCCACCGGTCGAGCCCCGATCAGTAGCGCAGACGGATGGCGCGCGACCAAACCCACGGCCGACACCGATATCGACGCCAAATGGCAAGCTTGACATCGCGGCCATGAAGGCGCGGTTGGATGCGGCACTGTTGCCGAAGGCCGCTCCGCT
>JAYSUN010000162.1:0-2014 GCA_043719045.1 Hyphomicrobiaceae bacterium
GTTGTTCCTGCCCGGTTTTGCCGCCACTGCGCAGTACCACGGCACGCTCAAGTGCTGTGGCCAAGCACTCGACGGCATTCAAGACACATGATCGAACCAGACCAATGGTCGAAGCAGTGCAGCGGTCGAAGCATTGGTGTTGCCGCTTGACATGACCACGTCGGAGTTGTCACCGCCGATCCGACAGCTGCGAGAATCCCGTTTTCAAAACGACATTCAAAAGACGGGGTGGTGGATGGGGTTGGGTTCGAACCAACGTAGGCGCAAGCCAGTAGATTTACAGTCTACCCCCTTTAGCCACTCGGGCACCCATCCAGTCGCATCTTGCTGCAAGGGACAGCAAACTACATCGACCCCGCTGTTGCCAGCAGGGCATCATGGGCGTCGTTATGGTGACCGGGGCCAAGACTGTCAATGGCTGTTTTTTGCGGCTGTTTTTTTAGCGCTCATCGCGAATCTCTGCCGGCGCGCGACAGGTGTGTCGGCTGGCTCGAGCGCAGGGTCCGCACGTTCGCAGGGTCTGCAGGTCCGTTGACAATTTGCCGGGGTGCAAGCCTTGGTGCGTCCTTCCGCTGCATTTGCCCCGAGCCCGATCCTGATGTCCCGACCGCCATCGTCGAAACCGCCCTTCCGAGGGCCGCCCAAGGGCGGGTGGAAGCCACGGCCTTTTCGAGCCGCACCTGAATCTGAAAAAGATGGCCCGTTGCTGATCTTCGGTTCTCACGCAGTTGCCGCAGCGCTCGCCAATCCGGAGCGGCGGGTGCGGGCCGCGTTCATGACTGAAAACGCAGAGAACAAGCTGGCTGCAGGATTGGCGGGTCGCAATCTGACGGTCGAACGTATGACCCCGCGGGATCTGGATAAGCGGCTTGGTTCTGACACGGTTCACCAGGGCGCACTCATCGAAGTTGATGACCTGCCTGAAAAGGCTTTCAAGGTGATTGCCCGCGAGGCCGCGGGTCGGCCGTTGATCGTCCTCGACCAAGTGACGGATCCGCACAATGTCGGCGCTATTCTGCGCTCAGCCGCGGTGTTTGGCGCGGCGGGTCTGGTCATGACGCAGCGCCATTCGCCACCACTGGGTGGGGTGTTGGCCAAATCAGCGTCCGGCGCACTCGAACTGGTGCCGATTGTCAGGGTCCAAAATCTGGCACGCACCTTGACCGATCTCAAAGCCGCCGGATTTCTGATCGTCGGGCTCGATGGCCAGGCGGACACTTTGGTTGAGGAGATGGAGTGGCCCCCGCTGGTCGCATTCGTGCTCGGGGCGGAAGGCAAGGGGTTGCGCGAACTGACCGGACAGACCTGCGACCGTGTTGTTCGCGTCGCAACCGATGGGCCGCTGAATAGCCTGAACGTGTCGAACGCGGCGGCCATTGCGCTGCATACCGCGGTCCTGGCTCGCAAAGGTCTCATCGTCAAATGTCGTTGACGCATAGCCGGTGAGCGCTCGAACGATTGTGTCCGCGCCTCGCTCAGGCGTATCGTTGCGTTAGTCATCATTGGCTCACCCGAATCACAGGGGAGTTGCAGCTCGTGCCAAACTGGCGCCTCTGGATGCCACCGGCGTTAGAAAAACCACGTGTCCGCATTTACGTTGCGGGGCACGTCGTCTCCGTACTTGGCAATTGGTTTCAACAAGTAGCGCTGTCGTGGTTGGTGTATCGACTGACCGGCTCCGTATTTCTGCTCGGCCTGACCGGTTTTCTGCTCAACATTTCCTATTTGCTGTTTGGCGGTATCGCGGGGTCATTGATCGATCGCGTGCCGCGCCTGCCATTTCTGATCTTGCTCGATCTGATCCTGGCTGGGCTAGCAGCCATTCTCGCCGGATTGGTGTTTGCCGGCGTCACCGATATCCGCGCGTATCTCGTCATTGCAGCCCTGACCGGCGTCGCCAATGGCTTCGAGATGCCGGTGCGTCAATCGCTGTTCAAGGACATTGTCGAGGATAAGCAATTGCTACCGAGCGCGATCGCGTTGTCAGCGATGGTCTTCAACACGGGCCGTATGA
>JAYSUN010000163.1:0-16548 GCA_043719045.1 Hyphomicrobiaceae bacterium
CGAAGGCACGAGCCGGACGGCAGATCTTGCGCGGCTATGCCTACGCGCCCGAGCATGGTGTGTCTCATGTCGACATCAGGCTCGACAAACGGTCTTGGATGCGGGCGACATTGTTGCCCGAAACAGCCGGTGCAGCCGGTCCCAACCGGCGCTTTGGTTGGCGACAGTTTGAAATTCCTTGGACCGCGCGCCCCGGCCAGCACCTTCTCGAGACACGCGTTACGGATCGGTCTGGCAAAATGCAACCGGCGACAGTGCCGTTCAACGAAGGGGGCTTCAACTTCTGGGCCATCCCGCAGTTCCGCGTAGACGTCGTCTGAGCTGGCTCAAAACTCAGGCTCGGCAACGGTGGCGCTGTGCACTTGTGGTATGCCGGATTTTAGCCGGCTGGGCGAATTTTGCTGAGCCAACGTGCCACGATACGCGCTCCAGGCATCATCGATGTACCGGAATTTTTTCAGCACCTTCAACGGGTTAGAACATCCGGAATCTATCCCGGCTTGGGTGAAGCAGAAGTGTGCCAACGCGTCGACACGTAAAGTCGAGGAGAGGCACGGGATCTATGGGCCACTGCGCCGGCATCCCGTTGCCTCTCCCCGCTCATCGAACCGTGCGTGCGGGTTTCCCGCACACGGCACTCCGACTGGATTCATGTCGCGGCTTTCGGTTTAGAGCCAAGATGGACGTCGCGCAGACGCAGAACCCCAAGTTCTCCGAACACGCGTTCGGCCGGGAACTCTGCACCGCCTCGTCCAGGCACCTCGTGCCGCCGTGTGAGGAAGTGGCGCGCGCGGTCATAGACGTGGTTGTCGACCGCCCGATAGGCCTGCAACCGGCGGCCGTCGTCGAAGTACGCCGTCCGTCCCCGCAGCTTGCGGTTCAGGCGATCGCGTACCTCCGGCCATGCACCCATGTTGCCGGGCACGAACATCTCGCCCACGCCGTCTTTCAGACGTTGCACGCTTTTCCGCGACGGGCTCGCGCCCAGATACCAGGGGCCGTTCTTGCGGAAGCGATGTGGAAGTCCGGAAACCGGGTCGACTACGGCTTCCGCATGGGTCTGCCCGACGCCTTCGACATGGGGCTTGCTGCGCGCCGCGACCGAGTTCGGCGGCGCCTTTTGCCGCCCAATCAAACCGCCCTAGCGCGGTCGCGCCTGTGCAGACCACTGGAAGACCAAGTAGGTGAGCAGTGCAGCAATGACCAGTGAGCCGCCCAGCAACGTTCGGACTCCCGGCGTCTCGCCATGGATAAGCCAGACCCACAAGGGCCCGAGTACCGGCTCGATCGAGCCGACCAACGCACCGAGAGCGGCGGGAACGAGCCGCGCTCCCGTCACGAATAATGACAGTCCGAGCCCCAGATTGAGCGCGCCGAACGCAAACAGGAGTGCGAAATCTGTTCCGCTCACCAGTCGCGGCGATGATTGCCAGGCAGAGACGCAACAGGCGATCACCATCGCAACAAATACGGCTGGCATCATTCTCACGTGTGCGTGTCGTCGCGTAATGACAGTCGCAGTCGCAACGGCGAACGAGATTGCCAACGCAAGACCGTCACCGACCAACGAGAGGTGTCCTGAGAACGAGCCAGAGACCATTGTTGCAATGCCGACGATGACGATGGCTATTGCCACCCAAGTGCTCAACGACACCCGTTCGCCGAAACACGCCCAAGCCAGAGCGGCGGCGATGAGTGGGGCGCCAGCCTGGATCAGAAGGATGTTTGCGACGGTCGTGTGTGCCAGGGCCACGACGAATGAAATGGATGCGATCGAGAAGCATAGCGCGACGCCAATCCCTGCCGCCTCTATGCTGGCTAACAGCCTGCCCGTGCCCCTAATGCCGTCACGAAGCAGCATGAAAGCGAGCAGGAACGCCACGGCAAATGCCGAGCGCCAAAACACGATCGTCCAGCTATCCGTAACTTGTAAAAATCTCGCGATGACCCCACCGAAACTCCAGACGATCGCCGCACCGGCAACCAGCATGATGCCGCGCGCTATCTCAGCGCGTGTGTTCGGAGTTTGCGGGAGCATCTGCCGGGGCTTTTGTCCATCGAGAAACGGGAGTTCTAACCGGACTCCGCGGCTAGGGCCACTGCAGTTCGGGGGGCGCATGGCGTCTATGACAGAAAGGCCCGGAATGCTCCGGGCCTCTGCGCGCCGCGTCGACGTGAGTTGAGCGCCAACGCCAGCTCACCACCAACGGCGATACCAGCGGTGCCCGCGCATTTCGGTGTCGTGGGTTTCCAGATAGATGTGACGACCGGCGGCGTCTTGTGCCTCGCGAATGCGACGACGCTCAATCGGGTCGGCAAAGCCGTCAGCCTTGGCGCGGCGCTCCATGGCCGCAATCCGATCCTGCTCGTCCATCAGCTGATAGTATTCGCTGCGGGTCAGCTGACCGTTGCGACGACCCTGCTCGATGCGGGCACGCTGCTCGGCTTGGTTTGCGTCGATGTAGGGTGTCTCGGTGGCGCTGCCGCCCCAACCGTAACGACTGGATTGGGCGCTTGCTGCGGTCGCTGACAAAGCGGTTGTGACAACAGCGAGGGAAACGAGGGCGAACTTGCGCATGGGCGTCTCACTGAACGGGGGCCACGGGGAGGCCGATTGATCATGAGACGGACAGTACGCGTTGCTGTTTGAACGAGATTTGAACCTACATGTTAGCCGCCGTTCAGGCTCAATCCACTTGAAGAACATCTACACCTGGCCGGGGTCAGAGCTGAAGTTCCCCAACCTCTCGTCACGTGGTTCCCGTTCGTTGAAGCGCCTGAACCGCCCCGGATTTCTCGCACCGCTGCGGCGCTGAGCAGCCGGCCAGCTCAAGGATTGGCTCTGGGCGCAATGTGCACCGCAATACCGCGCCGACTTGATCGTTGTGGATCCGCGTGGCCCCTGCGAAGGTAGCTCTCGCTTCCTTTTTCCACCCGGCTCCCGACCATCGTGCTCCCAGCTCACTCCAGTGTCCCAGGTGTTCTTGCCAATGCGGATTTCCGCCGCATCTGGTCGATTGGCTGGCTAACTGCCTTTTGCCGCTGGTTGGAGATCATCGGTACATCGATCTTCGTCTATGAAATGACGCGCTCGCCGCAGCTTGTCGCGCTGCTCGGCGTCGTGCGCATGGTGCCTTATGTGACCCTGGGGCTCGCGTTCGGCGGTCTCGCCGACGCCTTTGAACGGACAACGCTGCTCAAGCTTGGTCTCGCGGCGATGCTGGCTATGTGCCTCGTCATGGCCAGTCTGACGGGTTTAGGAACGGCTGGCTATGGCGTCATACTCGCCGCAACTCTCGTATCCGGCACATTTTGGACCATCGATATGCCGGTGCGCCGGCGTCTGATGGTTGATACAATCGGCACCGACCGCATGGCATCGGGTCTCGGCATCGACAACGCCTCGATGCATGCCGCTCGTATGGTCGGCCCGATCGCGGGCGGTCTGTTGTACGAATATGCAGGCATTTCCGGCATTTTCCTCGTCGCCGCACTCATCCATGCCGTTTGCCTGATGTTGGCCTACGCAGTGTCGCCGGCCGGGAACGCCTTCTCATCCGGCCGGCTCAATTTTTCCACGTTGATCCCGCCGCGCGAACTGTTCGCCGAACGTCGCTTCTGTGTCGCGATGGGCGTCACCGTCGCGTACAATCTATGGTGCTTTCCCTTCACGAACATGATCCCTGTCATCGCGCAGAACGATTTCGCACTGGCCCCGCGGTGGGTCGGTGCCCTGACTGCCGTCGACGGCATCGGTGGCATTGTCGGTGCGCTCGTTATTGCTATGGTGGTGAAAGAGCGAACTCTGTTCCATTTCTATTTTTCCGGTACGCTCGCGGTGGTGCTGCTTTACGCGGCGCTTTCGCTGCATTTGACCTTGACTGTTGCAGTGCCTGTGCTGCTCCTCATCGGGATCGCGTCAGCAGCTTTCTCGGCGACGCAGTACGGGCTGGTCTATACGTTGGCGCCGCCTGAGCTGCGCGGGCATGCGACGGGCGTGATGCAGTTTTTCATCGGCACGTCGATCATCGGACACTGGCTAACGGGTTTGCTATTCGAGCGACTTGGCACGGTTGCCGCGCTGCAGGTGATGGCCGCGCAAGCGAGCGTTTGTCTGGCCATCCTCTGGGTGTTCTGGCGACGGGCCACTCGCCCGACGTGAACGCGATAAGCGCGAAATTCCTTGGTTGCGTGTGTTTGACGTGCCGCAATTCGGCTATGGCAACCCGCGAATGATGGTCAGTCTCTGGACCTTGCGGCGGCGATCACAGCGATCGCATCCGAATGTTCGGACTGTATTTGTTCAAATGTCGGCGATAGGATGTCAAGTGACCCGCCTTCTCAACGGTCGTGCAAACCGATATGCTACGTCTGGGCGTGAGTTGGCGGGCTCGTCTCGAACAGCGGCATCTTGTGGGTTGTGATCGGCATAGGGCGGTAGACCCGTTTAGTGTTTGACAGCCTCTTCACTCAAGTCGTTGTAGGTATGCTCCTTCGTTGACGCTTCACGGCCTTGTGCCTACGATCCGGATTGAAGGGCTGTCGATCTGGCAGTATTTTCGAATTCACGTGGAGATCGTCATGCGGCGAATACTCATGGTTTTTGTAGCACTCGCAATACTCGGTGGTATGGTCGGTGGTGGCCGCATTTGGATCGCCCGAGACACTGCACGATGCGCGCTGGTTTACGACTATGTTCAGCCTCTGCTGTGCACGCCCGAGGTGATCGAATCGCTTGCCTACAAAAACGGCAAGTTCGAAGGCACGCTCGATGTGCGGTTCATGAGCGTGAATTCTGGCGACGGACATGCCATCGAAATGGTTCAGCTCTTGAAGCCGTTCGCCTACAAGGACAGCAAGGGCGTAGTGTGGGAGGTGCCGGAAGGATTCCTTTCGGACGGCGCTTCGATCCCGGACAATTTATGGACCGTTGTGGGTGGCCCCTATTCCGGGCCGTATCGTGATGCCTCGGTCATCCACGATTACTTCTGCCACACCAAGACCCGGTCCTGGGATGCTGTGCACAAGGCCTTCCTGGAAGCGGCACTCAACCGCGGCACGCCGGAGTGGAAGGCGCGCTACATGTATGCGGGCATTTTGCTGAAAGGACCACGATGGCCAGAGCCCAAGTCGACTAGCCTGTTCGGCGGTTTCTCCTTCGCAGAGCTTTTCGCGTCTTCGGCGCGCGCGCAGACGCCGACGCCGCCAGTAGTGGGCGCTGCCCCGCTGCCGCCATCGGCCGTTGGCAAAACCGACGCTCAGATCTTTCAGGAGCTACAAGTCTGGATCGAGAAGGACAAACCAACTTTGGCTGAGATCCGCAAGCGCGTCGAGGAGTTGCGTTTGATGCGCTTGCCGCAGAAGAAGTAGCGATGGATGATTGTGGTGCCGACGGGTTTTTGCAGGCCTACTTTGCTGTCGCATGTTTGGCGGGCGTTGGCGTTGACGACGACATGCCTCGGTGGAACGGATGAGACAAGCCCGACCGCCATCGTTGAGGAACTGCTCATCAGGAGGATCTGCTCATCAGATAGTCCCGGAATGAAAGCGGACCCAATCCTAAGGCGGTCGGCGCACGCGTTCCCCGTGTTGACCGATTGACGCATTTTTTGACCTCTCGACCGGGAAAGGGTCTGATCTGGCTGCGCCACCTGATCAGCAGAGACTTGTCAACGCGGAACCGGTTGCAGTCGACGCGGTTTCACGCCGGCCTCCCACTGCCACCATGCGCCATCGGTTGTGCGCGCGATGGTATCGCCGATGCCGGCGGCGACCGCAGTGACGTTCCTCAGGATTTGACGCGGTGTGGTGCCGTAGCCACAGCCCCAGACCCACAATGTATTGTCTCGGCGTGTGGCTGCCGAATGCGAGGCGCCAGTGGCCATTGCTACAGCGCCATCGCAGATCTAGCCCCACTTTATCGCTTTGTCGATCGCCGAGTCGGCGCAGGAGCAAACGCTCGGCAGCGCGCCGATGCCGGACCAGATGGCTCCCGGAAGCCAGACGTTCGAGCCAGACCGTCGCTGTCTCGAAAAGGCATGCGCCTCGGTTGTCAACCGCCTCGTGGCGCGTGGTAGTGACACCCGCTGCCACATCCACGATCACGGTCATCGCTGAGGTGCGCCACGATCCGCAATGCAATAAAGATGGATTGGGCGACACGCTTGATCGCCGTCAATGGCCCAGCGTCTCGGTTGGGATACCAGCGAACACTGCAGCAAGCCGACCGCGCCAATGCGTCAAGCGGTATCGCTGTCCAAAGCTGTCCTCGATCGAGAGTTGACCGTGATGTAAGTTGTTTTTCTGCGGCGCTCCGCGCATGCACACGCTCAAGAGCCTGTCATCTCAACAAGATTACCGTGAGCAAACCAATCTTGCCGCTTCATGAACCCTCCGGCGATACCGCGGCCCAAAAGCCGGCCAGCACTGCTCAGCCTGAGCTTCCGCTCGCCATCATCAAGCATCACATACCGTCCGCCACATCGACCAACACCGCGACAGTCTTGCGAATCCTGCGCAAGATCCGATGGCTGCCGCTGCTTCCGGTCATGATGCTGACCGGCGGCGTCATCGCGATGTACTTCCAACCGCCTGGCATTCGAGTGGCGATGCGGGCACTCGGCCTTCAGCCGGGTGGCGGCACAAAGTACCCGATCGCAATTCCAGCCCCAAAACTACAGGAGGCCGCGAGAAGCAGCATGCCATCGAGTCGTCAGATTGTAGCTCTGGCGAAACTCGTTCCGGAAGGCGAACTCAGAACCGTTGCACCGCCATTCGGTGCTGGCGATGCGCGGATTGCGACGCTGCGCGTCGAGGAAGGGGAAAAGGTCCAAAGCGGTGACGTACTCGCAATCCTCGACAACGAGGGGCAGCTCAAGTCAGCCGTAGAGTCCACGCAAGCCAGCGTTGCGCAACGCACGGCAGCACTTGAGCAGACGCGCGCGCAGGTTCGCGCCAGCCGGGAAGAAGCAGAAGCTGCTCTGGCACGCGCCCAGGCCACAGCGCGCAATGCACAAGCGGATTTCGAACGAATCGACCAACTGGCGAAGCGCGGCGTGTCCTCGGAAGCCGCGCTTGGCAAATCTCGAACGGCGCGAGACGAGACGGCGCGTGAGGTCGACCGACTGAGAGCGACACTGTCGCGCTTCCAGAGCGTTGACATCGACAAGCAACCCGACATCGTTGTCGCAGCCGGAAACCTCGCCGTGGCAAAATCCGAATTTGCCCGCGCCACGCAAGATCTGGACAAGGCCTTTGTCCGGGCGCCGATCGCGGGGACCATCCTCACAATTCTGGTGCGGCCGGGGGAAAAACCAGGCGCGGCCGGGATCTTGAAGCTCGGTAATCTCGAGAGAATGCAGGTCGAGATTGAAGTTTTCCAGACCCAGATCGGATATGTGGCTCTTGGTGATAGCGTAGTGGTCACTGCAGATTCTTTGCCAAAAGGACTCGAGGCAACGGTGGTAAAGATCGGGTTGGAGGTTGGCCGACAAACGCTGGTTGATTCCAATCCAGCGGCAAACACCGATGCGCGAGTGGTCAAAGTGCAAGCGGCGCTTACACCGAGCTCATCCCATATCGCGCAACGCTTTACCAACCTGCAGGCGATCGCTCGCATCACGACACAGGTGCGTCCATGACCGATATTCTGACGCGTTTGCTTGGTCGCCTGCCGATCGGGTGGCTGCAGCTCGTACACAATCGTACGCGGCTGGCGGCCGCACTTGCCGGTGTGATGTTTGCCAATATCCTGATCTTCGTGCAACTCGGCTTCCTGGGCGCGCTCGTTGAGAGCATCGCAATGCCGTATCGATCGATGAATGCAGACATTCTCATTTCGGCGTCGGACGCAAACACGTTCTCTGACGGCAGTCCGCTGCCACGCCAACGCATGTTCGAAGCGTTGTCGGTGCCCGGCGTTGCGAGTGCAACGCCGATTTATTTCGGCAAGATGGATTGGAAACAGCCCGACGGCACGATCCGCAGTCTCGACGTGTTCGGCATCGATCCGTCGGTGTCAGCGTTCACGCTGCCCGAGGTGAATGCGGCGCTCGATCTCCTCATGCTGTCGGATTACGCACTGTTGGATCGCCGGACGCGTAACGTGCCGAAAGCGGTGTTTGCCTCGATAGACGGCGGCAAACCCCTCAAGTTCGAGGTGAAAGGACGAACGATCAGCGTGGTCAAGTCGTTCGCATTGGGGGGTGGCTTTACAACCGATGGTTATCTGATGGTGTCTGATCAGACCTTCATGAAGCATTTTCCGCAACGGAGCACCGGGGCACCGAACCATGTCCTTGTCCGGCTTGTGCCCGGGGCGGACAGGTCAACAGTCGTCGCCCAGTTAAAGGCTGTGTTGCCCGACTACGATGCGACGGTGCGAACGATCGATGAAGCCATCGCCAAGGATCAAGCGTTTCAGACCACACAACGGCCTGTCGGCATGGTTTTCGGCTTTGGAATCGTCATTGGTGTCCTCGTAGGGATCGTGATTGTCTATCAGGTACTCTCAACCGACGTGGCCGATCACATTCGCGAATATGCAACCTTCAAGGCAATGGGTTACCCGCAGAGTTTCTTTCTCGGCATCGTTTTCGAGGAAGCACTCATCCTGGCGCTATTAGGCTTCGTGCCAGGCGTGGTAATCGCGATCATTCTTTATGCGATCGTTTCAAATGTCACCGGCCTGCCGCTCGCGATGAACTATTGGCGCGCGATCTATGTGCTGTTTGGCACGATCGCGATGTGTGCCCTGTCAGGGGCGATCGCAACACGTCGGCTGGCGCGCGCCAATCCAGCTGATCTCTACTGAGGCGTTAACATGGCCGGCACGGTCTGCGACACGACCAAGAAAGAGGAGGCTGCGGCCACGGCCATCCGGCGGCAGCCTCCGATTGTCGTTCGAGGCCTCAATCACTGGTTCGGTGAGGGCGAAGCTGCCAAGCAGGCGTTGTTCAATATCAACCTCGAGATCGAGGCCGGAAAGCTGATCACTCTGATCGGGCCGTCCGGTTCCGGCAAGACAACGCTACTGACGCTGATCGGGTGTCTTAGGCGCATTCAGGATGGCAGCATCGCATTGCTCAACGAAGAGATGATGGGCGCCAGCGAAACTCAACTCGTCGTCAAACGGCGCCAACTCGGCTTCATCTTCCAGGCGCACAATCTGCATGAGAGCCTCACCGCCATGCAGAATGTGCGCATGGGCGTTGAGGTGCACGGCGTCGAGGCGATGGCGCAATGGGAAGAAGCTGCAACCCTGATTTTGACGACGCTCGGGCTTGGGGACCGGTTGAATTACATCCCAAGCCGCCTGTCGGGCGGCCAGAAGCAGCGTGTCGCGGTCGCGCGCGCTCTCGTCGGCAATCCGGAGCTCATACTTGCAGACGAGCCGACCGCAGCGCTGGACAAGGACACCGGTATGCAGGTCGTGCGGTTGTTGAAACGCCTCGCCGCGGAACGCGGGACGACGACCATGATGGTCACCCACGACAGTCGAATTCTCGATCTGTCCGACCGGATCATCTCGCTGGAAGATGGGCGTGTCGTGAGTTGAAGTTATTAGTGCACTGTCGAAAGATGCTGCTTGCGGTACTTGGGAACAGAAGGACCCAGGACATCGTCCAGCTCAAAGGCGAACTCTTCACTTTCGCGCATGCGATTGTGCTTCGCCTTGTGAACCTGACCTCACACGTTGGTGTGGAGACTTGGTCGCCGCTGTTGCAATCGCTCGTCTCGAAAATGAGGCAGGAAGCAGTCTCGAATGATAAGCTGCCATTGCCGTCTGAGATCGCCTCCGTTCTCGTTTTCTGGACGGGCGAAAGGGTGCATTCGTATCGTCGCAGACCGCTGTGACCCACGACAGCTTTCAACGCGGATGCAGGAGACGCCAGCGATACGGCGCACTGCGATCGTTTGTGGTGAGGTTGCGCATCTGCCACAATAGGCGTGAGAATCCACGCTAGCGCCCAACGAGGCACGTCGGCGACATTGCAGTCCCCCGGCCGTCGCAGTTAAAGTCTCGACGAGAAATGTCGAGCGTGCGCAAGCTCACATGATCAATTGCCTGGGGGTGTGTCTTGGTGCGTAGTGCGAGCGTGATTTTACTGAACCTCGCTCTGTCGGCGTCCGCGCTCGCGGAGGCGGGATGGCAACCAACCTTTCCGCGCGTTGCAACCGGCTCGGAAAAGCAGCGGGCGGCGCTGAAGACTGGTAATCGGCCCATATCCACCAGCCAAGTCGCGCCGTTGCCGACATTGGAGCCGGGGAGCGAAACCGAGGAAGTCAAAGAGCCACCGCGTCCCAAACTTGTGCCGTCTCTGGGGCGCTGGCGCTGGCGCATTTCGAAGGCTGCATGGTCGACCGAAGACGAGAAGGGCTTCGAAGAGTTTATCCGGCGTATTGGCGAGAGCGACTGCGAGACAACCCACAAATGCCTGACGAGCGCGAATGCGAACCCGCTTTTTTATGAAAAGCATCCGCCCGCGATGCAGTTCTTTGCCGACTGCGCAGACCTGCCCTTTATCCTGCGAGCCTATTTTGCCTGGCACCGCGAGTTGCCGTTCTCTTTCTCGGTGCGCTACGATGCGCATCCACGATCGCCCAGTTCGAGCGGCAAACCGAGCCGCCTGTCCGGCAATCGGATTGCCGACCGTTATGACATCGTCGGCCCGGGCCCTGATCCGCGACTGGCGTTGCTGGCCGTCGTCCAATTTGTCTCCTCGGAGCATTTCAGGACACCGCCTGGCTACAAAGGCGAACTGCTACCCGATCACTATCCCATCCGCATTTCGCGGGAGAGCATCCGTCCCGGTACCGTCATCTTCGATGCCGATGGTCATGTGGCTGTCGTGTACAAGGTCACCGACGATGGACGCGTCCACTACATCGATGCGCATCCCGATAATTCGCTGACACGTGGCATCTTCAATCGCGAGTTTTCACGTGCAGATCCGGCCATGGGCGCGGGCTTCAAGCGCTGGCGGCCGCAGAAGCTCGTCGGCGCCGCGAAGCTGCGTGACGGTACGTTGGTCGGCGGCAAAGTCACGCTCGCAAAGGACCGCGAGCTCGCCGACTGGTCCGACGAGCAGTTCTTCGGCAACAAGCGCCCTGCCGCGAAATCCTCGGAGCCGAAATCCTGGGAAACGGCCGCCTTCGAAATCAACGGTGAAAATCTGGACTACCACGACTATGTGCGGCTGCGGCTCGCGTTTCCAGGCTTCAAGTACAACCCGATCGAGGAGCTTCGCTCAACGGTCCGCCAGCTGTGCCGGGACTTGCGCTATCGTGTGGACTCTGTCGACCTTGCGATCAAGGCTGGGATCCACAAGCGGCCGCAGCCAAATAGGCTGCCAGATAAAATCTATTCGACGAAGGGCGACTGGGAGACCTATTCAACACCATCGCGCGATGCTCGTATCAAAACCGGGCTCGAAGAATTGCGCGACGAGACGGCGCGCTTCCTAGAATTGGCGAAAGCTCGCAGCGGCGTCATCGACTACGCCGGCTCCGATCTACGCGGTGACCTGCTGAGAGTTTATACCGAAGAGACAGCCGCCTGCTCGATCACGTACGTGCGCACCAACGGCGTGCCGAAGGCGTTGTCGTTCGAGGACATCAAGCGGCGGTTGTACCATCTCTCGTTCGATCCGCATCATTGTATCGAGCGACGTTGGGGAGCAACGGATTCAGAAGAACTCAAGAGCTGCCCAGACGACCACCTGAAAGCGGCGTGGTATGTGGCCCAGGACCGGCTGCGCAATCAGCTCGTGCGCACGTATGGTGAGCCGATGGGGTGGGATCTGGCAGCGCTGCGAGACCAATCGCGGGACATCGGCATTGCGGATCCGCCCGATATCGATACGCTGACGGTGCTCGACGGGGACGCACCGAAGACAGCGGTGCGATCGACCTCAGGACCGCGGCGGTCGGGAACGGGGCGGCGTACTGAGAGCAAGCCGTAACAGCAGAACGGGTCCTGGTCCGGAGTTCCGTTGCTCCTGTCGTGGGGCCGCAACTGCTACCGCACGTGTGTGTTGGGGGATGGTTTGAGTCATGCGTCAGCGAGATTCTGCGGCGATCCTGCGTGGAGAGAGCCGGCTCGACTTCCTGCGGGACGAGACACTGGTTGACATTTTCACGACAACGGCTGCTCGAAGCCCGAGCAAGCCTGCCCTGTCTACCCTCGGCTCGCCCGACTCGTTATCGTATAGCGATGTGGATCAGAGATCGAGTCACGTCGCGGCCGCTCTTGCCGCCATCGGCATCGGCCGGGGCAACCGCGTAGGGCTTTGGTTCCGGCGCTCACCGGATATCCACGTCGCCATGCTTGGCGTCCTCAAGGCGGGTGCCACATTTATTCCTTTTGATGCCGACGCGCCCCCGGAGCGGGTTGCCCGATGCCTTGCCGACTGCGGAGCACGGCTGTTGCTCACACATGCTGCGATGGACGCAGCCCCAAGCCAACTTGAGGTCGAGGTGCTTGGACTGGGTGTCCTACTCCATGGCGGACATGGTGCCGTGCCGACACTGCCACAGCCCGACGATGGTGCTTACATTATCTACACTTCCGGCTCAACCGGCGAGCCAAAGGGCATTGTCATTTCACACCGCAATGCCTGCCACTACCTCCGCGCCGTCAACGAGGTGCTCGGGATCGGCGAGACCGACGTGGTCCTGCAGCAGGCCTCGGCTGCCTTTGATCTTTCGATCGAGGAGATTTTTGTTCCCTATCTGGTCGGTGCTAGCCAGAAGGTCGCGAGCGAGTCCGATTTGCGACAGGTCGACTGTCTGGCGCATCGACTTGAGCACGACCGGGTGAGCGTCGTCGACGCTGTGCCGACGATGCTACAGATGATGGAGTATCTGCCGCGCAGCGTGCGCCTCGTGGTGGTCGGCGGGGAAGCCTGTCCGCAAGCCCTCGCTGATAAGATCACGGGTGCAGGTGTGCGGCTCGTCAACAGCTACGGACCGACAGAGACGACCGTGGTCGCGACGGCCTGTGTTATCGCCTCCGGCGACACCGTCACCATCGGCCGCCCACTTGCCAATACCGTCGCCTACATTGTGAACGAGGCGCTCGAGCCGGTCGTGCCGGGGGAGGTCGGTGAGTTGTGGATCGGCGGCCCCGGCGTCGCCGCAGGCTATGTCAATCGCCCAGACCTTACAGCAGCGAAGTTCGTCACCAATCCGTTCGATCCCGAGGGCGGCTCCACGGTTTTCTACCGCACTGGTGACGCCGTGCGCCAGGATGCCCAGGGGCGTCTCGAATTCCATGGCCGGATCGATGCGCAGGTAAAGATCCGCGGCTATCGAATCGAACTCGGTGAGATCGAGGCCCTCATCACGCGCCATGAGGGCATCAAGGTTGCGGCAGTCGTCGTGACGCCAAGGGGGATTGGCGGCGATGCGCTGGCCGCCCATATCGTGGCGGAACCGGGTACGGATCTTCAAGCTCTGCGCGGCATACTCGTGGCAGCACTTCCCGACTACATGCTGCCGGCCAGCTGGCGCACGCATGAGGACCTCCCCCGTCTCCCATCGGGTAAAGTCGACCGCCGCGCTCTGGCAGCTCTGCCGCTCGTTGACGCACAACCGGGCGCCAGCCAGGAGGCACCCACAACAGTCTCAGAAGCCCACCTTCTCAAGGCCGCACGCACTATCTTGGGGCTAGCCGTCATTGATCTCAATGCCGATTTTTTCAACGAGCTCGGTGGTCATTCCCTGCTGGCGGCACGGTTCGTATCGGAATTGCGCAAGGTGCCGAGCCTTGCCGGCGTGGCGCTGCAGGATGTCTATACCGCGCGCTCGCTCAGAAGCCTTGGCCAGCTGCTTGATGCGCGCGCGCGCCTCGGCGGCAACGAGCGCGCCGATCTCTCCTTTCCACCGCCGCCGTTGTATCGGCGCTTTCTCTGCGGCCTGGCGCAAGCACTGGCGCTGCCGTTCATCATCGCCATCGTCACGGCGCAGTGGATTGGTCTGCTTTTGGCGTCGATTTATCTCGTGCGTGACGATGCACCGTGGTGGATGGAAGTCGGACTGCTGTGCCTCATCTATGTCGGCTTAAACCTCGGCGCCAAGGTGTTGGTCATTGCCCTCAAGTGGATGGTGATCGGACGAACCCGCCCTGGCATCTACCCCCTATGGGGCGTCTACTATTTCCGCCTGTGGCTAGTTCAGCGCCTCGTCCACCTGACAGGGCATAAATTCCTTCAGGGATCGCCCCTGATGCGCCTCTATTTACGTGCCCTCGGCGCCAGCGTCGGCCGCGACGCCATCATTCAAGAGTTCGAGGAGGGCGCCATCGATCTCATTCGGATCGGTCCGCGCGCCAGCATCGGCAGCAAGGCCCGCTTCGCCAACGTCGAGGTGATCGGCGACAAGGTCTACGTCGGCGTGATCACGATCGGTGCCGACGCGGTGGTGGGAAATGCCTGTGTCATTGGCGGTGACACGGTGGTGGGTGAGCGTGCCGAGCTCGGTGATCTCACGGCGTTGACCGCTGGCCAGCGCGTTCCCGCAGGCGAGCGCTGGGATGGGGCGCCGGCCCGCCCGGTCGGACCGGTCGCGGCCTCAGATCTGCCGCCTCATCCTGAGATCGGTCCCACGCGGCGGGCGGCGCAGGCGCTCAGCTATTTCATGATTTACAATCTTGTCATGATGGTCGGGCTGCTGCCCATCTTCCCGGCCTTCTATCTCCTGGCCACGCTCGACGCGATGACGTTTGGTGTCCGCGACAAGGTGGTGCCGTGGGAGTGGGTGCTGGTGTTCGCTTGGCCCTCAGCATTGGTATTGGTGTTTGCCTCGATGCTGGTGCTGATCGTCATGCGTTGGGTAGTGTTACCAAGGCGCGTAAAGCCCGGACGGCATGCTATCTTCAGTGGCTTTTATTTTCGCAAATGGACGGTCGCACTTGCCACCGAGGCCGTGCTTGAGACGCTGAATTCCCTCTACGCCACCATCTTCATGCGCAACTGGTACCGGCTCATGGGTGCCAGCATCGGTCACGGCACGGAAATTTCGGCCAACTTCAGCGGCCGGTACGATATGGTGGTGCTCGGCGAGGACAATTTCATTGGCGACGAAACCATTTTTGGCGACGAGGAGGTGCGCGGCGGTTGGATGACCCTCGACCGGGTCACGACCGGTGACCGCTGCTTTTTCGGCAACTTCGCCGTTGTCGCCAAGGGAGCAAGGGTCGAGGACGACGCACTCCTCGGGGTCAAATCGCGGTTGCCGGACTCGCTGCACATGCGAGCAGGCGAGACTTGGTTCGGCAGCCCAGCGTTTGCCGTGCCGAATCGCCAACAGGTCCGTCTGGCGGCTGCGTGGACGTACAAGCCACCGCGCTGGAGGCGGGTCATGCGCTTGCTGTTTGAGGCCCTGCACACATCGTTGCCGACGGCGGTCCTGATCTCCCTCGCCTACATCACTGCGGATGTGATTGAATTCCCTATCAACGAGGGTCGGTGGGGCGCGGCGCTCGGCGTATTTTTTGTCGCCGGCATCGTCGTCTCACTGATCATGGCCATCGTGTCGATTGTCTTCAAATGGGTCGCCATGGGCGTTTACAAGCCGATCCAGCGGCCCATGTGGTCATTCTGGGCGATGCGCAGCGAAGCGGTCGCCGTGCTGTACGGCGGTCTCGCAAGCAAGGTGATGCTCGACTATATGCGTGGCACGCCGTTTCTGGCCTGGATGCTGCGCCTCTACGGCATGAAGGTGGGCCGCGGCACCTATATCAATTGCACCGATTTTACTGAATTTGATTGCGTCTCGATTGGCGATTTTGCCGTCATCAACATGCATGCCGTGCCGCAGACCCACCTCTACGAGGATCGCGTCATGAAGGTCGGACGCATCGATATCGGCCGAGGCGCCACGCTCGGTTCCGGTTCCGTCGTGCTCTACGACACGAGCGTTGGCGCTTATGCACAGCTTGCTCCACTCACCGTGGTCATGAAAGGCGAGAGCATCCCGCCGCATAGCCGCTGGGCGGGCGCCCCTTGCCAGCAGACAGTCGAGCCCAGTGCCTTGGCGGCCGGTCGGCCCAAGGGCGTAACGTCGCCTTAAGTTCGGCTCGATGTCAGCCGGCACGGCACGTCAACGCCCGGCTGGTGAGAAGCTTTCGTACCACTACACCGCCGATGAAGACGGCATGCAGTTGCGGACGTATTGGCGGCTGTCGCCACGTAAGCATTCGACCAGGACCACAGTCGTGAGCAGTTGCGATCAGGCGGCCTGAGCCGCGTCCGCGACCGCAGCGCGCGCGGCTTTCCAGTGCCACGGCAGCAGGTCGGTGATCTGCTTCATCGGGTGGTCGGCGAGCCGTGAGAGGACGTCGGCGAGCCATGCGCGGGGGTCGACGTCGTTGAGTTTGCAGGTCTCGATCAACGCATAGATGGCGGCGGCACGGACGCCACCAGAATCCGAGCCGCAGAAAGTCCAGTTCCGGCGGCCGACGGCGATGCCACGCACGGCGCGTTCGGCGGCGTTGTTGCTCATGCACAGGCGGCCGTCGTCAAGGAAGCGCGTGAACGCGCGCCATCG
>JAYSUN010000164.1:0-5451 GCA_043719045.1 Hyphomicrobiaceae bacterium
TGCTGTGCCAGAGGCCCATCAAATTCCGGGACATCGAGGGGAGACATCGGAGGGGGGGGGCATCGGTGGGGGCGGGAGGGCGCGAGGGGTGTGGGGCGCGTGAAGATAAGTGTCGGGCGCCACCGCAAATTCGCATCGCTCAGAGACACTTAAAATTGTAGATCTAGCAGACTCTCGTTGTGTCGTTAACCAAAGTGATTGGCTTGGCGTCGAAATCGTGTCATGCTGCATTGCAACATGAATGGCAACGAGGTGACAATTTTGCGGCAGCGCAGCACGACGCGACGGATCAATCTGGCCCTGCAGGGCGGTGGCGCTCACGGTGCCTTCACTTGGGGTGTCTTGGATCGGCTCCTGGAAGACCCGTTGATTGAATTCGGCTGGATCAGCGGCACCAGTGCGGGCGCTTTAAACGGCGTCGCCTTGGCGTCGGGATTGGCCCGCGGCGGCCGCGATGTCGCACGCGCGACGCTGGCGGGCCTGTGGGCCGGGGTTGCCGGCGCAAGCGTGCCGGACCTCGTCAAGATGAACCCGCTGTTTGCCGGATCCTGGGCCACGATGCAGCACTCCAAGGCGCTGGCGCAGATGGCATCGCTGTTTTCGCCCTATGAACTGAACCCGTTCGGTGCTGACCCTCTGCGCAAACTGCTGGCGGCCCATATCGACATCGACGCGATCCTGTCGCATGCCGGGCCGGAGCTCTTGATTGCGGCAACGGATGTGGCGACCGGGCGGCCAAGGCTGTTCCGGCGGCCGGAAATGAGCCTTGATGCGATCCTGGCGTCGGCGTGTCTGCCGGCCATGCAACAGGCAGTCGAGATCGATGGCAGGGCCTATTGGGACGGTGGCTATTCGGCCAATCCGGACCTTCAGACGCTCGCCGCAGAAAGTCCGGTTGGCGACACGCTGGTGGTGCAACTGATGCCGTTGGTGCGACCAGGACGGCCAACGACGGTGCAAGAGATCAAGCACCAGATCAATCACTTGGCGTTTGTCCGCCCGTATGTGCAGGAACTCGAGGCGATTGAGACGTTGCGGCGGATCGATCGCGAGACGACCATGCGGACAGCCTGGATTGCCAAGGTCATGCCGCAGCGAACGGTGCCGGAGCTATCGGGCCGAGATCGAGCGATTGCCAAGCATCGGTTCCATCTCATTGACGCCGGGCGATTTACGTCACGTCTGCCGGCCGATACGATGGGTCGGCCGGAGGCGGCGTTGCTGACCAAGCTGTTTTCTGCGGGCCGCAACGAGGCTGGGAAATGGTTGGATCGTTCGGGCTGCGAGATTGGCGTCAACGATACAGCAGCATTTGGGGAACGCTTGCGCCGGGTTGCAACGGATGCTCCGGCGACAATGGCGAGCGGCGAGGCTGCGTGACGTCGTGTCCGGGAGCATTCAGTTTGCCGACCTTGAACCGTCGGCCTGTCTCGGCTAGCTAGGGGTAACAAATCATGCGAGACACGGGGATTGCTATGACCATCGATACCTCTCACGGGCACAAGGCGATGGATTATCCAGAACATGTGCGCACCTATGATGGTTTCGTCCGCGGCGCAGTCGTGCTGACCGTCGTGGTCGCGCTGTTGCTCATCGGCATGCTGATATTCCTGGTCCCGTAAGGCAGCATTCGATGGATCATTAAGCAAATCTCATCGTTGCTCCGTGCTCTCGTGCCGATCACATTGTAGATTGCGGGGCGCGGCCCGGGTGCCAGACGTTTGGCATTCACCAAAACGGCCTGCGCACAACCAATTGATCTGTTGGCCTCGTGTCCCCGTCGTCATTGTCGAAGTCGTCGTTGTCCGGAACCCCTCCCCATGGTCACCATCGCCGTTACGACCGAAGGCGAGAGCGAGCCACGCGTGGCCGCATCGCCCGAGACCGTCAAGAAATTGGTTGGGCTCGGCTGTACGGTGCGGATTGAGGCTGGCGCAGGCAAGCGCTCGCGCGTCTTGGATGCTGACTATGCAACCGCTGGCGCTGAGATTGTGTCAACGGGGAGTGCCGCCGAAGGCGCCGACATTCTGCTGAAGGTGCGACGGCCCTCGGAGGCTGAGGTCAAGGCGCTGAAACCCGACGGATTTACCGCAAGCCTCTTGTCTCCGCACGACGACCGCGCGGGCTTGGAGGCGCTGGCGGCCACCGGCCGTAGCCTGTTTTCGATGGAATTCATGCCACGCATCACGCGGGCGCAATCGATGGACGTGCTGTCGTCACAGGCCAACCTTGCGGGTTACAAAGCGGTGGTCGATGCGGCCGCCATGTTCGAGCAGGCCTTGCCGATGATGATGACCGCGGCGGGCACGGTGCCTGCCGCTAAGGTGTTTGTGATGGGTGCCGGCGTTGCAGGGTTGCAGGCGATTGCGACCGCGCGGCGGATGGGGGCGGTTGTGACGGCCACGGACGTGCGTCCGGCCTCGAAGGAGCAGGTGGCGTCGCTCGGTGCTAAATTCATTGCTGTTGAAGACGATGAGTTCAAGCAAGCGCAGACGGCTGCGGGTTATGCCAAGCCGATGAGTCCGGAGTATCAGGCGAAACAAGCCGCGCTCATCGCCGAGCACATCAAGACACAGAACATTGTCATTACCACAGCGCTGATCCCAGGCCGACCTGCGCCGAAATTGATTACGAAGGCGATGATCGAAGGCATGAAGCCAGGCTCGGTGATTGTCGATCTGGCGGCGGAGCGTGGCGGCAATACGGAACTGACCAAGCCCGATCAGGTTGTCGATCATGGCGGCGTCTCGATTGCCGGCCCGACCAACCTGGCTGGCGAAATCGCGGTCAATGCGTCAAGCTTGTATGCCAAGAACTTGCTGGCGTTTCTCGAAACCTTGATCGACAAGAAAGACAAGAAGCTGGCGATCAACTGGGATGACGAAATCGTCAAAGGCACGCTGATCGCCAAGGGTGGTCAGATCGTACATCCAGCTTTGCTGCCGAAGGGGGCGTAACATGATGCTGCGGATTGTCTGGTCACTGCCACTGGGTCTGTTTCCGTCGCTCGCGTTTGCGGCTGGCGGCGGTGATGTCGACCCGTTTGTCTACCGCTTGATGGTCTTCGTTATCGCGATCTTCGTCGGCTATTACGTCGTCTGGTCGGTGACCGCATCGTTGCACACGCCGTTGATGTCGGTGACCAATGCGATTTCGTCGGTGATCGTGGTCGGCGCGCTGTTGGCGGTCGGTGTATCGGCAATCAATGCCGGCTCGTGGATCGCTAAGTTCTTTGGTTTTCTCGCCTTGATCATGGCGTCGGTGAACATCTTCGGCGGCTTCCTGGTCACCAGCCGGATGCTGGCGATGTACAAGAAAAAAGACCCTGTTAAAGTTCTTCAGAAAACCAGCTGAAACCATTCGTGAGACCTTGCCGTGACGAACGATGACTGGCGTGCCCTGCTTGAATCTTATTTGTCCGACGAGTCGGACACGGAGACGTTCAAAGAAGACTTTCTGGAGGCCTGGAAGGCTGCGAAGGAAGAACGCTTGCGGGTGCCAAAATTGATTGGGGACTTAGTCTTCACCATTGAAGAGTTTGATCCCGCCGATGACGATACTGATCTTCGCGACGAGGCTCAAAAGGCGCTCGATCACCTGGTAAAATTATCCTGAGGCATCGCCATGCTGTCCGCCAACGTCGTCGCGCTGCTGTATCTCGCCTCAGGCGTCCTGTTCATTCAGGCGTTGCGCGGCTTGTCGAGCCCGGAGAGCTCGCGGCGCGGCAACATCCTTGGCATGATCGGCATGACCATTGCGGTGCTGACAACTTTGGCGCAGTTGGACTCGGTTGATAGTTCGATCACCTGGCTATTGATTTTGGCTGGCATCGGCATTGGTGGCGGCATCGGCGCGTATCTCGCCCGCACCATCTCCATGACCATGATGCCGGAATTGGTGGCAGCGTTCCACTCGCTGGTTGGTTTAGCGGCGGTGTTTGTGGCGGCGGGTGCGGTGTATGCCCCTGAAGCGTTCGGTATTCTGGTTGATCCGGCAAAGCCCTCGCTGGGCATCAAGGCTGCCAGCCTGTTTGAAATGGCATTGGGCGTGGCCATTGGCGCGATTACCTTCACGGGCTCGGTGATCGCGTTTCTGAAGTTGTCGGCGCGCATGCCCGGCAAACCGATCATTTTGCCAGCGCGGCATTTGATCAACGGCGCTCTGGCACTGCTGATCTGTTATCTGGTTTATGAGTTTTGCGTGTCCGGCGGTTCTGCCTGGCTGTTCTGGGCCATCGCCCTGTTCTCACTCATCTTCGGTGTTTTGATCATCATCCCCATCGGCGGCGCGGACATGCCGGTCGTCGTGTCGATGCTCAATTCGTACTCGGGTTGGGCCGCTGCCGGCATCGGCTTTACCGTTGGCAACATCGCGCTGATCATCACCGGTGCGCTCGTCGGCTCATCCGGCGCGATCCTGTCGTACATCATGTGCAAGGGTATGAACCGCGCCTTCCTCTCGGTCATTGCGGGCGGCTTCGGGGGTGAGGTCGCGGGGCCCGTTGGCGCGGCCGGCGAACAGAAGCCGGTGAAATTGGGCTCGGCTGAGGATGCTGCATACCTCATGAAGAATGCGCAAAAAGTGATCATCGTGCCGGGCTACGGTATGGCAGTGGCGCAGGCCCAGCACGCGTTGCGTGAGATGGCCGACAATCTCAAGAAGGCCGGTGTCGAGGTGAAGTATGCGATCCACCCGGTGGCGGGTCGCATGCCCGGCCACATGAACGTGCTCTTGGCTGAAGCCAACGTGCCCTACGATGAAGTCTTTGAGCTGGAAGACATCAACAGCGAGTTCGCCCAGACCGATATCGTCTACATCATCGGTGCCAACGACGTGACCAATCCGGCCGCCGAAGAGGACAAAACCTCGCCGATCTACGGCATGCCCGTGCTACAGGTCTGGAAGGCCGGCACCGTGATGTTCAACAAGCGCTCGCTGGCATCCGGCTATGCCGGCATCGACAACACGGTGTTCTATAAGCCGAATACCATGATGCTGCTCGGTGACGCCAAAAAGATGACCGAGACGATTTCAAAAGCCATGGCGCATTGAGCGGGCGTGCCAAGTCATCGAGGCAGAGACAGCCCGGAATTTCTGCAGCGCCTTCACGCGCGAAATATCCGGGATCTTTCCGTCGCGCTGGCCTGGTGGCGTTCTTGATGTGCGGTGAGAGGTAAAGACCCCGGATATTCGACGTGCCGAGTGGCCCATCAAATTCCGGGGCAGCGAAGGGGGACATCGGAGAGGGATCGTGGGGCGCGGTAAGGTTGATTTTGGGTTTGAGTCGCAAAATGCAATTTGAGGGTGTATGGATCGGGTGTCTTCGATCGGGCCGGGATGTTCTAGAGCGTCGCGAACAGGGTTGAAGATGCTGTGGAATCGGTTCGGTTGCGGTCCCTGTTCGGGGACGTCGAACCCTCGCCGGGAATTGATAGTGGGCGTGATGCCCCA
>JAYSUN010000165.1:0-5443 GCA_043719045.1 Hyphomicrobiaceae bacterium
TTTGGTCGCAGCAATCATGTCGAGGCATGCATGATCGAGTTGTTTCAGTTCGGCATCGGGTAGCCCGCTGGCTGCGACCCGTCGAATGGCGATACTCTCCAGTTCCGCAAGGATCTCATAAATATCGGCTATTTCATCGGTAGAGATAGTGAGAACTCGCGCCCCGTGCCGGGGCCGAACTTCGATGAGCTTTTCATCGGCAAGCCTGATCAGGGCCTCCCGCACTGGTGTACGGCTCATGCCGAGCATTTCCGCCAACTCCTGTTCGAGATATTGGTTCCCGGCCTGCATCTCGCTGTCCATGATGCGCCGCTTGATCTCTCGATAGGCACGCAGAGTGTTGTTGTCTCGAACTCTATTTGGAGCCAGCGATATCGGCACCTTATCGATTTGGTTCGCTTTTGAAATGTCCGCCTGCACGTCGGTCACCTCCCTGATTAATCGGATTCAGCGATGATGACATAATGACGACGTTGTTGCGAGGAGTAAACGCTCTCCTCTATCTCCAGGTTGCGGAGATAGTCTTGGGCTGCAGTCTCCAGTGGAGTTCCTGTGTGCAGATGATTGGCAACATGTGCTAAAAAAAGATGCACGCAATCGCCGCCATAGCCACGGTCGTTCCAAGCGAATTTCACTTCATTTTCAGCATTTTTTCCGTGTTCACGCAGGAATAGACGACCAAAACCGTCGAGCCTCAAAGTCCCTTTTGAGCCCTCGATCCACATCTCACCCATGGTCTTGCGCCGGTCATCCGCAACATGGTCTGCGAGCCGGTTTCCATCAAAAAACCCGCGTGCGCCGCTGCGAAACGTGAACAAGATGTGTGCGGCATCTTCGCCCGCAATAGCCGGATTCAGCCGCCGGAGGTCCGCAATAAGCCCCTCGATCTCACCCAAGAGGTAGCGGAAGGTGTCAATGAAATGGATTGCGGTCTCGCGAACGAGGAAGCGCGGCATCTTCTGAAAATAGGGCTGTCGCGAAAGATATGCGTCTGGTCCTTGGCCGTCTCCCGGCCGCATCCGAAAAGTGATCTGGTAGATCTCGCCCAACACACCGCCATCGAGTTGTCGCTTCGCCTCGCGATACCATGGTTCAAAGCGAAAATTCTCATGGATGATCAGCTTTGAAGGATCGGCTGCGGCCAAAGCAGTGACGGCACGGGCTTCAGCCAAGCTGGTGCAAAACGGTTTTTGACACACAACCGTCAAACCACGTTCGAGGCCAAGCTTGACAAATGCGGAGTGTGTCGGTGATGGCGTGGCGATATCGAGAACATCGCAATGTGTCGCATCGAGCATGGCCTCAACCGAGGCGAATGTGTGCGGGACAGCAAAATCTTTGGCCATTGTCGCAAGTTTGACAGCGTCGAGGTCGGCAGCAGCGACAACGGTGACGCCTGGAACGCGCGACCAACCATCAAAGTGAAACCTGGCAAAGTAACCTGCTCCAACGATGGCGACGCGAATGGGCTTTTTCGGATCGCAGACGTTTGCACTAGCCATTTTTTTGAACTCGCGGTCTTGAGCTAGGTTTTCGAAGTTTGACGCAACCCTTGCGATCGCGGCGCTGTCAGTGGCTGTGCGGAACCTAGTTTCGGGCCCTGACACATGCTGGCCCCGGAATGCTACATAGCAGCTGAAACCGACCGATGTTTAGAACGGGAGTGCCCCATGGACCAAACTGCGATTAAAATCAACGCACGCATTGCTCAGGAACTTGGGTGCAGGGTCGAGCAAGTTGCGGCGACGGTGGAGATGTTGGGCGAAGGCTCGACCGTGCCGTTCATTGCACGTTATCGCAAGGAAAAGACTGGCGGCCTCGACGATACGCAATTGCGCAAACTGGCTGAGCGTCTGACGTATCTCCGCGAGTTAGAGGATCGGCGCGCGACGGTTCTCAAGTCGATCGATGAGCAAGATAAGATGACACCCGAGTTGCAACGGTCAATCCTAACCGCGGAAAACAAGGTTGACCTCGAAGATATCTATGCACCATTCAAACCCAAGCGTCGGACCAAAGCCGCGATCGCGCGTGAGGCTGGTCTTGAGCCATTGACCGATGCATTGATGGCTGACCCCAGTCTTGATCCTGAAGTTGCCGCCGCTGCCTATGTCGACTTGGAGAAGGGTGTTGCCGACAAGAAGGCTGCGCTCGATGGGGCGCGTTCAATCTTGATAGAGCGGATCAGTGAGAAGCCCGATCTTGTGAAGCAGTTGCGTGAGTGGCTGTGGCTGGAGGGACTAGTCACATCGACGGTGGCCAAAGGCAAGAAGACCGAGGGTGAGAAGTTCAGCGACTATTTCGAGTTCAGCCAAAAGATCAACAAGCTGCCATCGCATCGTGCGCTGGCGCTCCTGCGGGGGCGCAATGAAGGGATTCTCAATCTCGGTCTTGATGTGCCATTGCAGGAAGGCCAGCCACATCCCGCCGAAGCGAAAATCCGGAGTGCCTTCGCACTGCAGGATAGAGGTCGTCTGGCAGATCGTTGGATCAGTGAAACCGTCAGGCTCGCCTGGAAGGCGCGGCTGGGTGTGTCATTGGAAGTCGATCTGATGACGCGGTTGAAAGAGATTTCAGACCAGGGTGCGATTCAGATCTTTGCGCAGAACATGAAGGATCTGCTGCTGGCGGCGCCCGCCGGTGCCAAAGTGACGATGGGGATCGACCCTGGCATCCGCACAGGCTGTAAAGCCGCCGTGGTCGACAAAACTGGCAAGCTCCTCGACACTGCAACGATCTATCCGCATGAACCAAAAAATGATTGGCACGGATCGCTCGCGACGCTTGGCGCATTGTGCATGAAGCACAAAGTTGAGTTGATCGCGATTGGCAATGGCACTGCAGGGCGTGAAACCGACAAACTAGTTGCCGAACTGATCAAAAAACTCGAGGGTTTCAAGATCATGAAGATGATGGTCAGTGAAGCCGGTGCTTCGGTCTATTCAGCATCGGAATTGGCGGCACTCGAATTCCCGGATCTGGATGTCTCGATCCGCGGCGCCGTCTCGATTGCGCGGCGTTTGCAGGACCCACTGGCCGAACTCGTCAAGATTGAACCGAAGGCGATTGGCGTCGGACAATATCAACACGATGTCGATCAATCCGGCCTCTCAAGATCGTTGGATGCGGTGGTTGAGGATTGCGTGAATTCGGTGGGCGTCGACGTGAATACGGCGTCGGTGCCGCTGCTGGCACGCGTTGCTGGGCTGAACAAAACCTTGGCTGAGAACATTGTTACTTTCCGCGATGCCAATGGCGCTTTCATCACTCGCTCCGCGCTCAAAAAAGTGCCGCGTCTCGGACCAAAAACATTTGAGCAGGCGGCCGGATTCCTGCGCATCATGAATGGCAAGAACCCACTCGATGGCTCGGCCGTGCACCCCGAAGCCTACGATCTGGTTGAGAAGATTGCGACCAGCACGAACAAACCGGTCAAGGCGCTGATTGGCGATCGCGGCTTTCTCAAAACCTTGCGGCCTCAGCAATTCGCGGACGAAAAATTCGGCATTCCAACGGTGACCGACATTCTAACCGAACTTGAAAAGCCTGGTCGCGATCCGAGGCCGGAGTTCAAGACGGCTGAATTCAAAGACGGCGTTGAAAAGATCAGTGACTTGAAGCCGGGCATGCAGCTTGAAGGCGTCGTGACCAATGTCACGGCCTTTGGGGCGTTCGTTGATGTCGGGGTGCACCAGGATGGGCTCGTCCACATCTCGGAGTTGTCCGACACGTTTGTCAAAGACCCGCGCGATGTCGTGAAGGCTGGCGATGTGGTGAAGGTCCGCGTCAAAGAGGTCGATGCCGCCCGTAAGCGGATCGCTCTGTCCATGAAGAGCGGCAATCTCGCTGGTGGCAACGTCGGTGGTGCTCACGGAAAAGCGGCCATCACCAGTGCCGCGCCGCCGCAACGGAGCGGTGGCGCTGGGTCGCGTCCTGTCACGCAAACTGGTGGCGGCGCTGGCGAGAGCGCGTTGGCCGCCGCGCTACGGCGTGCGCAAGAGACGGGCAAGCGTTGAGGCGTTATCTGGTCCCGTTTCGCGCTTGCCAACCGGCAAATTGAGGCAGTATGCGCAAACCGGGACACAAAACGAGTTGTGCCGGCTCAGGACCTATTCTGCCGCTTGCGTGTCCGGCTTCCAGCGCAGGCGCGGTTCGCGCGCGGCTTTCGTCTCATCGAGGCGCCTACGCGGTGCGAACTTTGGCGCCTGCTTGAACCGCTCAAGATCGCCAGTTTTGGCCGCATTGGCGAGATCACGAAGCGACGTAATGAAGCGGTCGAGACTGTCCTTGCTCTCGCTTTCAGTCGGCTCGATCAGCATGGCGCCATGCACGACCAGAGGGAAATACATCGTCATCGGATGATAGCCCTCGTCGATCATTGCCTTGGCGAAATCGAGCGTGGTCACACCGGTGTCCTTCAGCCACGTATCGTCGAAAAGTACCTCGTGCATGCAGGCTTTATCGCCAAAGGGCTGGGTCATCACATCACGCAGGCACACGCGAATGTAATTGGCATTCAGCACGGCATCTTCGCTGGCCATGCGCATACCATCACTGCCATGCGACAGCATGTAGGTCAGGGCACGGACGTACATGCCCATCTGGCCATGGAACGCGGTAAGGCGGCCGAAGGGTGTGCAATCGTCGAAAACCGCTGCGTCGGCCGCGGTTTCTGCCAGCCTCCGATGCGACGGTGCCGAACCCGTATTGGTCACCGAATAAATGAACGGCAGTGGTGCGAACGGCGCCAGTGCCGCCGACAACACCACCGGGCCCGACCCCGGCCCACCACCGCCGTGCGGGGTCGAAAAGGTCTTGTGCAGGTTGATATGCATGGCGTCGATGCCGAGATCACCCGGCCGCACCTTGCCGACGATGGCGTTGAAATTGGCGCCGTCACAATAGAAGTATGCGCCCGCATCGTGCACGGCTTTGGCGATCTCGACCACTTCCGGTTCGAATAATCCGCAAGTGTTTGGATTGGTCAACATGATGGCTGCAACGTGCGGCCCGAGGGCTGCCTTGACGGCGGCAACCGCCACGGTGCCATCCGCCTTCGCCGGAATGGTTTTCACCGTGTACCCCATGAACGCCGCGGTCGCCGGATTGGTGCCGTGAGCCGACTCAGGCACCAGAACGACACTACGTCTGGAGCCTTTCGCGTCGTGTGCGGCCTTGATCGCGAGCATGCCACAGAGTTCACCGTGCGCGCCGGCCTTGGGCGACAGTGCAACAGCCGGCATCCCGGTAAGTTCCATCAGATATTCCGCCAGCATCTGCATCAGCGCGAGGGCACCTTGCACGGTTTTCTCAGGCTGCAACGGATGGATGTCGCAAAAACCGGGCAAGCGCGCCAACTTCTCATTCAGACGCGCATTATGCTTCATCGTGCACGAGCCGAGCGGATACAGGCCGGAATCGATCGCGTAGTTCTTGCGTGACA
>JAYSUN010000166.1:0-16510 GCA_043719045.1 Hyphomicrobiaceae bacterium
GCCGCCTCAATCCAAGCAAACTGCTAGGGCGGAGATTAGGGCGGATGGCAGTAAAGTCGAAATAACTCAATTATTACAAGGCTAATGTGGCGGAGAGAGAGGGATTCGAACCCCCGGTACCCTTGCGAGTACGCCGCATTTCGAGTGCGGTGCTTTCAACCACTCAGCCATCTCTCCGGATTCTCGTTTCAAAGGGCTCTGTTTCGCGCTGGCGACCCATTGCGACCTACACCCCGAGGCAGCTGCCAAAGGTTCGAATAGCCACCGTCACGCATTTCCACGTCCATCACTGGCAGATCCACACGCTCAGATATTACGAGTTGCGCGCAATTAACAGGTGGTCGCCACAGGCGCAAGACCCATTGGCAATAATGGATGCTGCATTAAAGAATTAGCTTCATGCCATGGTGAGTTGCGGCAAATCCGAGACGTTCGTAAAAGCGTCTTGAGTGTTCACGACGCATGTCCGTCGCCAATTGCACCAAGATGCAGCCGCGGGACCTTGCTCGACTGATGGCATCCAGCATCATCGCGTGACCCAGGCCGCCGCCGCGTCGGTCAGCGGCAATCCTCACACTCTCAATTTGTGCGCGCCATCCCCCCGTATAGCTCAAGCCGCGAATGAACGTCAGCTGATAACACCCGATCACCCGCGCACCAGCTTCGGCAACGACGTAGCTGTTGTTCGGATCGGCCACAATGTCGGCGAATGCACTTTGATACCGCGCGGCCTCGACATCAAACTGCGGATTGCGCGCGGCGCCAAAGGCATCGTCGTGCAACAGTGCGACGATGCCCGCGAGATCAGCTACTTCTGCGTCACGAAAGCGCAACAAACGGGTTGTGGTCGGATCTGGTGCTGCGGGATCTGGCATCTAGAATCCTAGTGTTTTTCGGACCAACAAGTCACGGTGCCTGCGCATCACATCCGTCCGGTCTGGATATCTTGTTCCGGTGTCGACGATATTTTATGGATGGCAAGATCGGCCCCGATGCGTTCGTCTTCGGCCGACATGCGCAAGCCGAACAGCTTGTCGACGACCCCGTAAATGATCACACCGGACATCAGGCCGAAAGCCGCCCCACTCAGCGAGCCAATGGCTTGCGACAAGAAGCTGACACCGCCTAGGCCGCCAAAACTCTTGAGGCCGAAAATTCCGCAGGCAATGCCGCCCCATAGGCCACAGAGACCGTGCAATGGCCAGACACCAAGCACGTCATCAAGCTGCCAAGCGTTGGTCGCCCATTGAAACATGTAGACGAAGATCACGCCAGCCATGCCGCCGACAAACAATGCGCCAAGCGGATGCATCACGTCTGAGCCGGCGCACACGGCTACCAGTCCTGCCAGCGCGCCGTTGTGAACAAACCCCGGATCATTGTCGCCAGCGATGAGTGCCGCAAGAATGCCACCGCACATTGCCATCAGCGAGTTCATCGCGACAAGCCCGGTCGCGCTTTTCAGGCTTTGGGCACTCATCACATTGAAGCCGAACCAGCCCACACAGAGTAACCACGAGCCCAGCGCCAGCCAGACAATAGACGACGGTGGTGTGGCCAACGATTTACCATCCTTGTAGCGGCCGATGCGGGGGCCGAGCTGGCGAACGGCGGCGAATGCGGCCCAACCACCAACGGCGTGAACGACAATCGAGCCGGCAAAATCATGGAATTCTTCGCCGAAGTTGGCCTTAAAGAATCCCTCCTGAATGTTGAAGTTTTTGTTCCAGACAATGCCTTCAAAGAATGGATAAAACAGGCCGACAATCAGCGCCGTCGCCACGCACTGTGGCCAGAAACGCGCCCGCTCGGCAATGCCGCCCGAAATGATGGCGGGAACCGCTGCCGCGAAGGTTGCAAGGAAGAAGAACTTCACAAGGCTCAAGCCTTGGCCATCAAAACCGTTAGCTGCGCCGTTGATCGCTTCAGCATTGACGAAAAATGTGACGCCGTAAGCGATGGCGTAACCGCAACCGAAGTAAACGACCGTCGAAATGGCGAAATCCGCAATGATCTTTACCAAGGCATTGACTTGGTTTTTACGGCGAACGGTACCAACCTCGAGAAATGCAAATCCGCCATGCATGGCAAAGACTAAAATGGCACCGACGAGCAAGAATAGAACATCCGCGCCGGTGGCGAGACCATCGAGAGTGATTGGCGGCGTCGACATGCATTATCCCTCATGCGGCAGGCTCGCCGCGATCCTAGGCCGTGTCGTCAGATAAGAAGAGTTGAGCATGTCATAAGTAGCGCACAACAAGCAGGCAATAGCTGTCGCGCCACAAACTCGGACTGATCAATAACTAAGCAATCGCAAAGAATATGCAGACAAACAGCTCTGGATCTGGGGCATGGGTTTGACAAAATCATTCCAAGATCATAGCTAGGCGTTTGTGATACAATCTTTTCGTGTGTCGTGTGAGCGGCGCGGTTGGGCGGATTTGCCGCCAACTCGGCACTAGTGATGTTGCCAGTCCACTGAAGGTGAACCGGACGAAGCGTGTGTCTGCGGTTGGATCGTCGGCTGACGAAGAAACCATCCGTACCATAATTTTTCACAATCGCTGCTTGCAATGGCCGATCGAGGCTATTTGCAATCTGCGTCAGGGGGCTGCTCGCAAGGGGCACGTGCGGTTCGCAGTGTGACCCAAAAAACGAGTTGATTGACTGACAATGGATCTCAGAGATTTGCTGCCGCGTTCGGCAGTTGTTCCTTCCCTTAAAGCTGATGACAAGCGCCAAGTTCTTCTGGAACTCTCAGAAGTCGCAGCGCGCGTCGTCGGCCTGAAACCGCGCGATATCTTTCAAGCGCTTTGGCAACGCGAACGGCTTGGGTCGACTGGCATAGGCCGCGGCATTGCAATCCCGCATGGGCGCATGCCGGAGGTGAAACGCATGACCTGTATTTTCGCCCGCCTCGAGGCGCCTGTCGCGTTTGACAGCCACGACGCCGAACCTGTTGATTTGATCTTCTTGCTGCTCGCACCTGAACACGCGGGCGCAGACCATCTGAAGGCTTTGGCCCGAATCTCGAGGCTGATGCGCGAACCAGATGCGGCCGCAAAACTGCGGGCATCGAAAGATGGCGCCGCACTCTATGCGGTTCTGACAGAGCCAGATACGAACTCCATCTTGTCGCGGGCGGGATAACGTCAGCGCGACCAAACTCGTGTCATGTTGTCAATCAGGCAGACAGTCCCGACTACTGTTTGAGGAGTTGACCGGCCATCGAACACGGTCCGTATGGACTTGCTGATGGGCTCACATTGTTCTTGTCTCGGGCGCGTTCCTTCCAGGTCAGCTCACCGGTGCAGTAGGCTTTGTGGAGCCGTTCCCGTTCCTGCGCAGCGGCAACCCTCTTCTTGTCTGGGTCATTCAATTGTGCAGCGATATCTGGCTCAGCCGTCGAACCGGGCTCTGGCAGGCGGTTGGCGTCTGGTGGCATGACGAGACCGGTACGCTCCGTCATCCTGGGCTCACGGCTACTGGCTTTCTGAGCGGATTCACTGACGCCCATCAAATCAAACAATTTGCCGTTCAATTCGAGGCCATCCGTGCCGCAACCGGTTAAGACCAGAGAGATGCTGGCTGCTGCGGCAAAGGCAGATAAGCGGGTCATGATCATAAAACACATTGGTCCCTGCTCCCCCAAGCTGGAAAAAGCACTGAATGCAATCGGTTATGCCGCAATTAAGGAGACTTTGCGGCCTGCGACCGACTCACTACCCATGAATCGTACAACAAACCCAAAACTCCAGCAACGATTGCGACGTCCGCGATATTGAAGACGTACCAGTAGAATCCGAAAGCGTGCAGCGAGATGTAGTCGATCACGCCACCCTTGAGCAGCCGGTCCAGGCCGTTGCCAAGCGCGCCTCCGATCAGCAGGCCGACGCTAGCTGCCAGAACATTGTTGTCGACACCGCGGGCCAGCCAAACCAACAAACCAATACTGGCCACGACCGCGAAGGCCGCCAAAGCATACTGGCCGGTCATGCTGTCTTGCTGGAAACTGCCGTAGCTGATGCCTCTGTTGAGGACGAAAGCCCAATCCAGGAACGGCGTTACAACGACACGACCCTTCTCCTCAATCCGGTAGATCAGCAGCATCCACCATTTGTGCGCTTGATCCAGCGCGAACGTGCCGACGGCCGTCCACAACCCCAACGAGGAGAATGGGCCATAAAACCAAGACGTCTTGTCGAGTTCATTCATCGACATCAGCTTTCGCGTTCCTGTTGGACGAACATGTCAGTGCGCTTCGTCCCAATTGTTCGCCGCCTTCGCATCGACTTGAATCGGCACTGCGAGACGCACAGCCGGGTCGGCACTTTTCTCCATGACAGATTTCACGACCGGAATCGCATTCGCCACTTCGGCGTCTTTGCACTCAAAAATGAGCTCGTCATGAACTTGCAGGAGCATCCGGGTGGTGTCCAACTTGGCAGCAGCCAATGCCGCCGGCATTCGGATCATCGCGCGGCGAATGATATCGGCGGCAGAGCCTTGAATGGGCGCATTGATCGCAGCCCGCTCAATGAAAGACTTCATCGACGGATTCTTTGTATTCGCCTCCGGATAGTGAATGCGGCGTCCGAAGACGGTCTCGACGTACCCCTTGTCTTTTACAAACGCTTTCGTTGCATCCATATAGACGCGAATGCCGGGGAAGCGTTTGAAGTAGGTGGTAATGTACTCGCCCGCCTCGTGCTTGGAGATGCCGAGTTGGGCTGAGAGGCCGAACGCTGAAATGCCGTAAATGATGCCGAAGTTAATTGCTTTGGCGCGGCGGCGAACTTCGCTTGGCATGTCCTTGACCGGGACACCAAACATTTCGCTGGCCGTCATCGCGTGAATGTCGAGGCCGTCAGCAAACGCCTGTTTCAGCTGGGGAATATCGGCAATGTGGGCGAGCACGCGCAGTTCAATCTGTGAATAGTCGGCAGAAATCAGCTTGCAGCCCTTTTCAGCAATGAAGGCCGTGCGTATTTCGCGGCCCTCTTTGGTGCGAACCGGGATGTTCTGTAAATTGGGATCAGATGATGCGAGCCGTCCAGTCGTTGTTGATGCGAGCGCATACGATGTATGGATCCGGCCCGTATCAGGGTTGATGAATTCAGGCAGTGCATCCGTATATGTCGACTTCAGCTTCGAGAGCTGGCGCCACTCCAACATCGTATTGATCAGCTTGCGCGCGTCATCGGGCAATTCCTCATTGGCTGCGAGATCATCGAGCAGGCGTGCGCCCGTTTCCCATTGACCTGACTTGGTGCGCTTGCCGCCCGGGAGTTTCAGCCTATCAAACAGGAATTCACCAAGTTGTTTCGGCGAACCAAGGTTAAACTTCTCGCCTGCCAAGGCGTACACTTCGTCTTCAAGCCGGGCGATGGTTTGCGAAAAATTTGACGACAGACGCGCCAGGATCGCCCTGTCGACCTTGATGCCCGCCTTCTCCATATTGACAACAACAGGCAGCAGCGGCCGGTCCAATGTTTCATACACCGTCGCCAACCGCTCCACGGCCAGCCTAGGTTTCAACACGTGCCACAAGCGCAGAGTGACATCGGCATCTTCGGCTGCATAGGCCGTCGCTTTGTCGATGGGCACGCCTGCAAATGTCTTATCAGCTTTCTTGGGGCCTGGTGCGTGTTCGATGACGGCCGAAAACGCGATTGGGGAATGGCCGAGATGGCGCTCTGACAACGCATCCATGCCATGCCCGCCACGCCCGACATCAAGGACATAGGAGAGCAGCATAGTATCATCGATGGCACGAATGACGATGCCGTAGCGAGACAGAACGAGAGCATCGTATTTCAGGTTCTGCCCGATTTTCAAGACAGCTGGATCTTCAAGCAACGGTTTCAAAGCGGACACAGCGTCCCGCACTGGAATCTGCCCAGGCACCAAACCGCCGCCACCAAACAAGTCGCCTCCGCCACCGGAATGGCCGATGGGCACATAGCAGGCGTCACCCGGTTCGACCGCGAGCGAAAAACCGACCAGGTCGGCACGCATGGCGTCAAGGCTGGTGGTTTCGGTATCGAAAGAGACTCGGCCTGCCGTCCGGGCGCGTGCGATCCAATTTACAAGGTCTTCGAGTTTAGTAATGGTCGGGTATTTTTGCGCGTCGATCGTCGATGCCTTGGCGAGAGTTGCGCCGTCCAGAGCGGCGGCACTCGGCGCACCTTCACCAATGGTTTTGGTGCCGTTGGAGCTTCCACTGTCAGCTTTTGATGCCTTCACGCTCGACCCAACCGAATGCGCCAAAGGTTGTGGCGCCGCCACTCCGAGTGTGTCAGCAATTTTTTTGGTCAGCGTGTTGAATTCCATCAATCGCAGGAAGGCGAGTAAATTGTCGGCGCCGACACCTTGAATCCCGAATGCCGTCGGCTCAATCTCGGTTGGGACATCGATCTTCAAAGTTACGAGGCGTCTTGATATTCGCGCCTGATCGGCGAACTCGATGAGTTTCTCTCGCCGTTTCGGCTGTTTGATTTCGCCTGCGCGCTCTAGCAGACTATCGAGGTCGCCATACTCATTGATCAAATCCGCTGCGGTCTTGACACCGATCCCCGGTACGCCCGGCACGTTATCGATGCTATCACCAGCCAAGGCTTGCACGTCGATGACTTTGCCTGGTTCGACACCGAATTTCTCAATGACTTCCTCTCGGCCGATGACTTTGTTTTTCATCGTGTCGAGCATGCCGATACCCGGTCCGACCAACTGCATCAGATCCTTGTCCGATGAAATGATCGTGACGTCTGCGCCTGCGGCCTGGGCTTGCTTGGCGTAGGTTGCGATGATGTCGTCGGCCTCAAAACCAACTTGTTCGATACAGGCGACGTTGAAGGCCTTCACCGCATCACGAATCAGCGGAAACTGCGGGATCAGTTCTTCGGGAGCAGGTGGGCGCTGCGCCTTGTAGGCGGGGTAAAATTCGTTGCGAAAGCTGTCTTTACCCGCGTCGAGGATAACTGCGAGGTGCGTCGGCCCGCGTGCGGAACGCGCCTCTTGCATGAGCTTCCAGAGCATCTGACAAAACCCGTGCACCGCGCCAACCGGCAGGCCATCGGACGGCCTCGTCAACGGTGGCAGCGCGTGAAAGGCTCTGAAGATGTACCCCGAGCCGTCAATCAAGTAGAGATGACTGCCTTGTGCAATCGGCACAGCCTCACCTTGCGGCAAAAAGTTGGCGCGGGGCGTCTTTTGGACGGCAGTTTCAGCAGTCACGTTGACAGTCATGCGTGCAGGCTCCAGGTCGGCGTCCCCAGCGTTATAGCCGTTTGTCGGCCTCTGGCGAGGCGGATCACTCAGCGGCGGGCAAAGACGTCACTTTTATCGGCCGTGGCGGGCGTGGTGCAGCAGCCAGTCCGCCGAACCGGGCTTTAAACTCTTGGCGGATCTGGCGCACGAGCTCGTCGGCAATGGCGTTGTGGCCGGTATTGGGCGCGTACATATTGATCTCGTATTCAGGTAGCAGTGGGAGGCCTGACTCAACACCCAGTTCCACTAACCAATCTGGCACACTGTCATGCAAGGCGGCGGACACCGCGATCCCAGCGCTAACCGTCGCGTCTTGAGCAATTTGATTTGAAACTTCCAACACCAACCGCCATTGACGCCCTGCTTGCCGCAAAGCGTCCAACACGGATGGCCGGAACCGGCAACTCGGATCGCCAATCGCGATCGGCAACGGATCCTCCAAATGCATGAGACTTCCCGCTGCGCCGACCCACACCAGACGGTCGATCCGCAGCGTTTCGGCACCCGCATCGCGCCGGGTATCAGTCGTTAGCACCACATCGAGATCGCCGTGGCGGTAACGGTCGAGCAAATGAAACGAATTGCCAGTATCAAGCGTCACTCGCACTCGGGGCCAAGCTTGATTGAACCGGCGGAGTATCGGCGGGATATAAGTGCGGACGATATCCGTTGGCACACCGAACCGGACTTCGCCGGCAAAGTCAGGTGTGGTCATGTGCCCAAACAGTTCATCGTTGAGCCCGACGATGCGTCTGGCATCCGCAAGCAGCCGTTCGCCAGCCGGTGTTAGCACCAAGCGCCGATGCTCACGCTCGAACAACGATCGGCCAAACATCTCCTCTAAGCGTTTGATTTGCAGGCTGACCGCAGCTTGCGTCCGATTCAGCAGTCGTGCCGCCGCGGTAACGCTGCCCGTCTCCACCACCGAGGCAAACGCGCGCAACAAAGAGATATCGAGATCGCGACTCATAGGTGGCCCTCGGGATGTTGCCTTCGCCTAAGTATATCATATGCGAAACATTAAAAACATTCGTTTTTGTTATGTGAAAGACATGTATAGGGTCGTGTTCAATACACAATCCCGCGTCAGTCTCACTCAAACGCACACGAGATCGATCATGCGCACGTTTTTTCGGCCCCACTCTGGGGATCGGCACCCTGTTGCCCATCGCGAAGACAACCTGCTCGCAACTCTCACTCGCTTTGCTCGCACATGGCAAGTTGTGCTGGAAACGCGCCGCCAACGTCGCATGTTGATGGCGCTCGACGATCGAATGCTGTCTGATATCGGTCTCAGCCGAAGTCAGGCGTTTCGCGAGGGCAGCAAGACTTTGCTTGATTTCCCGCGTGATCTGATCTGACTGTCAGACGTGTTGCCCACCATTGATGTGGACTTCGGCGCCATTGATGTACGAGGCGCGTTCCGAGCACAAAAACAAAATCGTCTCGGCAACCTCGCGGGGATTGCCGAGACGTTTGAGTGGGATCTGGTCGCGGACAATGTTTTCAGTCCCAGGCGACAAGATTGCGGTATCGATTTCGCCGGGCGCGATCGCATTCACCCGCACGCCAACCGGGCCGAATTCGTGGGCGAGTTCGCGGGTAAGCGCGTTCAACGCGGCCTTTGAACAGGCGTAAGCCACGCCCGCAAATGGATGCACCCGAGAGCCGACGATCGATGTCACATTCACTATCGAGCCCTTGGCCTTGGCGATGTCATCGAATAGACCGCGCGCCAACAACGCCGTTGCGAACAGGTTGACGTTGAAAACGGCTAGCCATTCGGCATATGACGTTGTCCGAATGCCAAGTCGGGCGCCACCGTCGCCTTTCGGTGAAAGACCCGCATTGTTGACTAAAGCATCCAGTCCACGGCCGTTCAGCTTGGTCTTTACAACTCCGATGAGCCGTTCAACATCGGCTGGGTTGCCTAGATCGGCCTGCAAGTGGCTTTCGCGGCCACCTGGCCAAGGACAGGCTTCGGCAAACGACTGGCGCGACACCGTCAAAATGCGCCAACCGTTCTCTTGGAACACCTTCACAGTGGCGTGCCCAATACCGCGGCTGGCACCTGTGAGCAGCATCGTTCTGCGTTCGGCCATTGGCGTCCGTCCTCCAGTGATGGGATGAGACGCAGCCAGTATACACCATTTACGATGCCTTGCGTGAAGCCTGCCAAACTGGTGCGGTCCTCGACCTAAGCGATCAATTTCTGAGGGCCGCGATCAGGGTTTCACATCGTAAAAGAATGCTGGCCCGGACCCGACGATCAGCGGATCGGGGGCTCCGATGACGGACCGATCCTTGCCAGAGTAGTCAAGTGCCGCCAGTACAACGCGCATCGTCTCCAGGCGCGTTCGATTTTTATCATTGGCCTTGATCACAGTCCAAGGCGACGCAGCCGTGTGCGTAAAACGGAACATATCCTCCTTGGCGCGCGTGTATTCGTCCCATTTGGTGATCGCAGCGCGGTCGACATCCCGCACTTTCCAACATTTCAGCGGGTCATGCCGGCGGGCATGGAATCGTTTCAGCTGCATTTCACGGCCAATGTCCAGATAGAACTTGAAGACGTGGATATCATCGCGCGCCAGCATGCCCTCGAATTGAGGAGACTCGCGCAGAAAATCGGCGAGTTGATTAGGTCCGCTGAATCCCATCACGCGTTCGACGCCAGCGCGATTGTACCAGGAGCGGTCAAACAGCACGATGTTTCCGGCCGATGGCAGATGGGTGACGTAGCGCTGGAAGTACCATTGACTGGCTTCGGTTTCGGTTGGCTTTGACAGAGCAACCGTGCGGGCCGTGCGCGGGTTCAGATGAGCCATGAACCGGTTGATGGCCGAACCTTTGCCGGCCGCGTCGCGACCCTCAAAGATACAGATTAATCGGCGGCGATCCGATTCGATGCTGCTTTGAAGTTTGCGCAATTCGATCTGCAGCAGGCGAAGTTCGCGGTCATATTGACTATCGTCAAGTTTAGCCTGGTAGGGAAAGTCACCGCTGGCGAGTGCTGCTTCATCAATCCATTTCGGCAGTTTTGGATCATCAATGTCGAAGTGGGTGGAGTGGGGCGCCAGCCTCGCTCTGGCTGACTCTTTAGGTTTGGACTTGAGTTTGGCTTTCGCCATTGGGCAGCGCTCCGGACATGGGGACGCCAGAGCATGCCCGCCAAACCTGATTGCCTGCAACGATTGCCGTACAACAAGGTTTCGAAACGATTTTCCTTGCTTGTCCAGGTTCACTTGACGAGGAGGCGATCGCCCTTACGCAGTCGGGGATCACCAGCGTCAATCCAACGCAATCCGTCCTTCACCGGCGCAGTCTGTGTGACGATGAGATCCACCAGGCTGCGCACGGGCGTCGCCAAAGACCCTGGCACCAAGGCCGCAAAGGCATAAAGCGGCCGCGGTGCCGTCTGCAGTAAAGCGAATACGGCAACGATCAGCGCAAGTGGCAGACCAAAAGCTGCCAAACTCCGCCTAAGTCGCCGCCGGCGGCGTGCTTCCCGGCCGAGGTCTGTAACTGGGTTCAGGGCGTCAGAACCGGACTGTGGCCGCGGACCGCCGGTGCCTGTGGTTCGTAACTTGGAGCGCGTCTCAAACCCGACCGGGCGGCCCGTGACTGAAGCTTCATCATGGACTGGAGCGGCAGGTGGCGTGTACGCTACTGGCTGGACGTTAGAGCTGTTCGGGCTGTTGACATTTGGCCGCGCTGCCGGCGCAACAAGAGCAGTGTGAGGCGGGGTAACGGCGGGTTGCTGGGCCCGGCTTGGTATATATTGCAGCCGATGTGGTGGAGTCGGTCCCAGCACCAGTACCGGTGTCTGTAGACTCAAGATCCGCGACAGTATTGGGCTGGGATCGACGTCGGCCATTGCCGCGTAGCGTTCAATCAGCCGCGTGGTGATCGACCATGGGGGAAAAGCATCGACCGCGCCGGCCTCAAAATCAAGTATGACGCTGATATCGGCGCCCAAGCGTCTCGCCATCTCACTTTCGGATACGCCGACGACGGCGCGAATCTGCTTAAAGACAGCGGCCAGCCGAGCATCTCCAGCCAGCCGTGCCAGAGACTGGACACGATCAACGTTTGATCCTCCAGTCCCCCAACGGTCTGTCGAAGTGGCCACGCCATAACCTCTAATACCGTCGAAAACAGATTGCCCAGACACAGATTGCCCCGGAGCAGACTGAAAAGGTGATCCGCCGAGGATCGAGTCGAAGTACTGACCGGACACGTCACGCATACAATAATGCCCCCTCAACAGTAAGCACCCGTCCTGAGCTCTATCGTCCTGCATTTTTGCTCGAGAGTCAAAACAATCGACCATAAACAGGCTCGCTGCCCGCCCCTTGCCGGCCCGAAGTCAGCAAGCTACTCGTTGCCATCGTTAGAGACACACGGCCAATCATGCATCTCGTCGGGACTGGGGATATGACCGCAAAAATGAATCTCGACCAAATGCGGCATCTGTCAAATGCGGATGTCGTCGGCAAACGCGTGTTGATTCGCGCAGACCTGAACGTGCCGGTTGCAAATGGCAAAGTCACTGACATAACGCGTTTGTCGCGTTTGGTCCCGGGCCTCGTAGACTTGGCAAGTCGGGGCGCAAAGGTGGTTGTGCTATCGCATTTCGGTCGACCGAAAGGCGGACCAGATGCTAAATTTTCGTTGCGGCCCGTGGCCGAAACTTTGGCCGGCCTGGTTGGCAAACCAGTCGCATTCGGAACTGATTGCATTGGCCTCGCAGCGGCCTCGACTATTGCAGCAATGCACAACGGCGATATTGCGGTGCTTGAGAATTTGCGCTTTTACCCCGGCGAAGAAAAGAATGATCCGGCATTTGCCGCCGAGTTGGCCAAGTTGGGTGATCTGTTTGTTGGCGATGCCTTCTCTTGTGCCCACCGTGCGCATGCGTCCACCGACGCCATCACCAAGTTGCTACCGAGTTATGCTGGCCCGTTGATGATCGAAGAGATCAATGCCTTGCGGACGGCACTCGAGGTTCCGAAACGGCCGACGGCTGCAGTGGTCGGTGGCGCCAAAGTGTCAACCAAGATCCCGGTCTTGACGAACCTGTTGCCAAAGGTCGACAAATTGATCATTGGCGGGGGCATGGCCAATACATTTCTGCAGGCCCAGGGTTACAATGTTGGCAAATCGCTGGCTGAGCCCGAGTTCCACAAGACAGCACTCGACATCATCGCGGCGGCCAAGGGCGCGGGCTGCGAGATCGTTTTGCCTGTCGACGGCCGAGTCGCCAAAGTCTTTGAGGCCGGGGCAGCCAACGAGGTTCTGGATGTTGCCTTCATTCCAGCAGATGGTATGATTCTCGATGTTGGACCCAAATCGGTCGCGTATCTTATAGGCGTGCTGCAACAGTGCCGAACCTTGCTCTGGAACGGGCCGCTCGGTGCCTTCGAAATTGAGCCGTTTGGTACCGGCACTTTCGCATTGGCTCAGGAAGCAGCCAGGTTGACCAAAATGGGTCAACTTGTGTCCGTGGCAGGTGGTGGAGATACCGTTGCAGCCCTCAATGCTGCGGGCGTCACGGCGGATTTCACCTATGTCTCGACGGCGGGCGGCGCTTTTCTTGAGTGGCTTGAAGGTCGTGTCCTTCCTGGTGTCGCAGCGTTGGCCCGATGACCAGACATCCCGAAGCCGTCGTGTTCGATCTCGATGGCACCCTCGTTGATAGCGCGGCAGACATTGCTCACGCTCTGAACGGCGCCTTTGCGCCACTCGGGTTTGAACATTTTGGTTACGACGACGTCAAAGCGATGATTGGCGGTGGATCGAGCGTTTTGATTGATCGTGCAGCCATCAAGGCCGGTTTGACTCTCGACCCCCTGGCGCGGGCAGACTTGCAAGGGCGATTCATGGCCGTCTATCGGCAGGTCTCGGCTGATGGCCGTGGCTTGTACCCCGGTGCTCAGGAATTACTTTACTATCTCCGTGGCAACAATATCAGGTCGGCTATTTGCACTAACAAGCCAGCACCTGTGACAGATATCGCGGTGCGTGCTTTGGGCCTGCATACGCTGGTGGACCACGTCATCGGCGCGAGCGACGCGATAGCGAAAAAACCAGATGCGGCAATGCTACTCGCCTGTTGCAAAGCGTTGAACTCAGCGCCGTCGCGCACCGTTATGGTCGGCGACAGCGCGGCAGATCATGGTGCCGCGCGCGCAGCCGGCTGTCTGAGTATTCTTGTCGACTTCGGCTATTCGAAGATCCCGGTGGCGGATTTGCAGCCGGATGCCGTGGTGTCACACTTGGATGACATACCTGCTGTCTTGATGCGCTTGTCGGGTGGCTGAGATAGCATTCCGTCGCTTCAAACATGCGGCGTTGAGTATCGATTAACTTGCTCCGTGTATCATTTCGAGACACACATTTGTCAGTGGCCGCTCATTGGCCTGTCGCAGGAGTTCGCTAGTGATCGTCTCGCGTGGATCGGTTGCCGCCCTTGGTCTCGCAGCCCTGCTCGGCGGCTGTGCCGTTGAAGCCGCACCTCATGGGCTAGGCGCCCAGTCACTAAAGGCCAGTGATCCAGATCCAACCCCAGTCCGTGCCAATGGCGTCGTCGGCCAAGTTACGGCCGAAAGCCGCTACGGCCATGGCACGGTTTCTGGCCCTGTCCGTCGCGGTGCGCGGAACCTGGAAGTCCAACTGCCCGGTGGCACTTGGGTCGACTGTGGACGCAATTGTGGCGATGCCTTACGCCGCGAAACCATCGACTTCTGGGAAAACCATGCTGGTCCAAGGGACGCGGGCGCAGATGGCCCAGGTTATTTTATCTGGCGCCGTTAACTCAGCACTCACCATCCAGATCACAAATGACTACCGACGAGCCACCGCCACAGCGCTGCCACGTTCGGCCCCAACTGCCGCCCCAATGCTGACGCTCTGTCTGTGAGCAAGGGGGATGCGAATCGGTTGGTCAACGGAACCTTAACCATCCCACTATTAAAACAGTAACGGACTGGACGTGCGCCTGAGTTCTTGGACGCGTCCCCCGTGTGCCGCTTTGCAGTCGGCCCGGGCCGAAGTTTGGGATGGTGCCGATGTTAAAATCAGTCGCTTGGCTCGTGACGTCGTCGTTTGTGATCTTGTGCGCGGCAAGTGCCGCAAGGGCTGCAGATTCACCAGAAGTGAAGGTCGCGGCAAAATCATCAGTGCCCGCCTGTGCAACGCCCGGCCGCATGATGGCCCTGGTGAATTCTCGCAATGGGAACATCGACCCTCGTTTTGAGAACATTGCCGTCGAATACATGCGTCAGGGTGAAGCCCTCAGCATGCGTTGGGATTATGCGTTCTTCCAAATGATGGTCGAGACCAACACCTTGACCTTCAAGAAGGGCGTGCGTGGCGGCAGCGTGAGTGCCGATCAGAACAACTTCGCGGGTCTTGGCGCCGTCGGCGGCAGCGAAGCCGGCGAGAGCTTCAAAGACATCGCCTCGGGTGTCAGGGCGCACCTTGAGCATGTGCTGGTTTACGCGGGCCAGAAAGTTGATACGCCGGTCGCTGAGCGCACCCGCAAGGTTCAGGAGTGGGGCACGCTCACCTCGTTTCACCAGAGCCTAAAGGCGCCTGCAACTTATTCCGACGTCATCTCAAAATGGGCACCAAAGTCGAAAGCCTATTCGGACAGCATGGCGGAAGCGGTCGACGCATTCTACAACGATTTGTGCAAGAAGGCTGACCCAAAACCTGAGTTGGTTTCGGCAGCCCGACGTGGTGTGCAGGCCAAACCACAGGCCATGGCCGAGATTAAACCGGCACAGGTTGAGCCGGTCCTAACATCGGTCAACGTCGAGAAGGTGGACAAGCCATCAAGTGTTGAGTTGGCAAAAAAGGCGGTCGACGACGGCAAAGCCGAAGGCAACAATTTGCGTGCGGGCCTTGGCGCTGGACTGGCGAGACGAAATCAGCCGCCGACTGTTAAAATTCTGAACGCGCCAGAGGCTCCAGCGTTCGACCAAGATGAGACACCACCGACTGTGACCGCTCAAAAAGCGTCAGCAGCAGCGTCAGTTGCAACTCCGGCTGCTCAGCCCAAAGTCGAAGCCAAGAGCGCGCAAAAATGCCGTGTTTGGACCGCAAGTTACGGTGGCGAAAAAGCACTGATCATAAAATCGATAGCGGATGGCACCGTCAACTACACGGTGCTCGACGTTAACGGCCAGCAAGAAGAGCGCGAGGCGGAGGCTTACATTTCGGCATACGCCAAGGGTGGCAAGATTGAAGCTAAGTTTGCGAGCCAGGTACAAGCTCTTGATCGCGCATTTGATCTCTGTCCCGAAGGCTAAGTTCCAACTCAGTCACTGATACACATTCCTCGCTGACACGGCACCACTGACACAAAGCAGCCCATGATCACCACCAACACTTTGCGCTACGCCGCACTCTGCCTCTTCGGCGCGGCTGGGGCGGCTTTCGGCACCGCTGCCATGCAGTCGGTTGAGGCAGCAAAGCAGCGCCCACAAACAAGTGGCACGCAACCCACGACACCTGAGATTCTCATCTCGGCGAGCAATGGCGTGCCAAAGTGCGTGACGCCTGAACGGTTAATGGCGACGCTCAACGAACGAAACCCGAAGCTGGACGAGCGTTTCAAGAGCATCGCAGGGTTCTACAAGACCCATGGCGAGAAACTCGGCGTGCGTTGGGATTACGCATTCTACCAGATGATTTTGGAGACCAACTCACTTGCCTTCACCGGTGATGTGAAATCCAAGCAGAACAACTTTGCAGGTCTCGGTGCGACCGGAGGCGGCGTGCGTGGTGAGAGCTTCCCGGATGCCTCAACTGGCGTGATGGCGCAGTTGCAACATCTCATTGCCTACGCCGGTCAAAAAATTGATCAACCCGTGGCCCAACGCACGCGCGAAAACCAGGACAGCATCATCGCACAATCCAAAAAGCTCGGTCGCGCCGTGCAGTTTGCCGATCTCACCAACCGCTGGGCCGCCGACCGCAACTATGCTCGCTCCATTGATACGCTTGCCACGCGGTTCCGTGACGCGGCTTGCAACGGCCGTGACAGCGAGAAGGTTGCGGCAGCGCCCGAAGTCAAAGCCGAAACACCCAGTGTCGAAGAGCCAAAAGCAGCAGCGGCTGCAGTGCAGAAGCGACGTAAGGGTCGTGAACTTGCAAAGAAGGCCATTGATGACAGCAAGATCGAAGATAGCCAGCAAGCCTCGCTCGGCGCGCCCAGACTGTCGGCTCCAAA
>JAYSUN010000167.1:0-2006 GCA_043719045.1 Hyphomicrobiaceae bacterium
CCGTAGGGGAACTTATCCCCCGACGCCCAGACCTCACCCCACATTGCAGCAACCGCCGCGTTGTCCTGTCCCTCGACCCCACGTCGAAGATCCTTGTGCAAGGCGTCCTTAAACGTCGCTGAGGTCATGGGACATCCGGGCATGGCTGCGTTGGTTCAGCTTTGGGCTTGTCGGCGGACTGCTCAGCGCTTGGCCAAACCGCAATGTTTGGCGCCGCCGTATTGCTGACCTTCGACCCAGCAGCCGGACTTCATGCACTGGCTGAACTTCGCGTCACAGCCAGGGCCCCGGCTATCGCAGATGGTCTTCCAAGCGGAACATGATGAGGCCGCCTGGGCGACACGGATGGAGCCTTGCCGGTCAGGCCCGATCTTGTCCTGTGCGGCGGCACTGGTCGTTAAAACGATCAATCCAACGAACGCCATCGATACGAAATTCATGGTGAGGCTCCAATTTTTTCGGAATTCATCGACGTCACAAACAGCGCGAGACCGGCCCGTTAGTCGGGTCGCCCCCTGCAACTCTAGGAATGACGGATCAGGAGCTGTTTTGCGTTGAGCTGGTAAGATTATCCGAGACGCTTGTTTGTTGCGCCATAAAGCAATTGAAATGTCTCAAGAAATTTTGTTCGATCAAAATCAACAATCTCTATGCGCCCAGACTGATCGAGCGCTGCGATGAGGCGGTCGAGTTCTCGCAACAAGCGTATCAGCGGTTCAGTGGCCGCCTTAAAACTATCAAGCAAGCCGTCCGCCTCGATACCAAAGCCGCGACGCCGGATCGTCTTGCGCGCCTTCTTTGCCTCATGCATCAACGCGCCAAGAGCCGCCGACGACTGCGCGTCACTCAACTGTGACGCGTTTTGCAGTGCACGACCGACCACATCAGTGATCCGTGACGGAAGATCAGACTGCGGATCGGGTTCGCCGTCCGCGCCATCACAGCCGATTTGGGTCTCAGCCAGCAGCGCGCTGACGAGGCCTCGCAACTCATCACGGGCGGCAGAATTGCCAACGCTTTCGAGTAAGAGTGCGGCAACAGCAACACCTTGGGACGCTTGCACATCCAGCGCCGCCAACATGGCGAGTCTGACCTGCGCGCGGATCGTGCGGTACGTCGCGAGAACCTCAGCGTAAGCAGAACATGGAACTGCGTTTACACTCGAATCGATATCGCTGGCGGTGTGCCCTGCATCGCGCAATCGTTGCGTCAGCTTGGCTTGGACGTCACCGAACACATCAACGCGCAGCAGCGTGCGCCATAGCGAGAGATCGTAGCGCAAACTGGGTGCCGCGCCGCCAACCGTGCTTAGCCGGCCAAGTTCGGTACTCGCCGTGCCGTTGCCCTCAAGATCGAAGTGCGCCAGCCCACCCAGGTAATGAGCGAGTTGCTGTCGCTCGGTATTGGTCAACCATTTGATTCGGTCAGCCGGTGCGGACGCCAACTCAGCCAGCGGCGATCGCCATGGATAGTCATTGTCATCAAGGTCCCGCCCACTCGCCATTGATATGGCGACCGGTGGAATCGTGGTGATATCGAGCGGAGCGGCCAGCCCGTCGCTGGCTGCAACCGACCGCATCTGGTCGCGATAGTTGATCATCTTACGGGCCGCCGATTTGAACAGCCGGAAACCGTCGACATCGGCATCAACTTGACGCCGAGCTTGCTCTTGCCAGAACGCCAGGATGGTGGCGTCATCGATCGATGTGGGATCATAGAGTTCGCGGAGGGCCAGAAACGCCCGCATCGCACGCGCCTGCCGCATGTGATGCGCCGTATCGAGGTTGCCGGTCAGCCACCGGTCGAAATGGCGTGTTAGCTCGTTTGCAATTTCGAATGCTGGCATGGTCGGTCGACCGGGTGTCAGCATGGGTTGCACAAGGCCTGCCACCACATGCAGCCCGAGTGCCTCGTGTAAGGTCGTCAACAGGCCAGCAAGGACAGGCATTGCATTGTAGGAAAGTGTCGCCAATTGCACGACCGGTCCGGCGCGCGTGCACAGTTCC
>JAYSUN010000168.1:0-2005 GCA_043719045.1 Hyphomicrobiaceae bacterium
CTCAACGCCACCACCTCGAACTTGTCCGAGCCAAGCTCTGCCTGCAACTTATCGAGATCCGGCATCTCCTTTCGGCACGGTCCGCACCAGGTCGCCCACAAATTCAACAAGACCGTCCGGCCCTGCCAGTCTTTGATGGTGCGTTCCTGGCCTTTGGCGTCAATGAACTTCAGCCCAGGCCACTCAACCGGCTGTGGCTTGAATACAAATGCCGCCATGTGCCCGGTGTTGAGTTTGGTTTGGCCATAAGACGGCGTTTTGCCCGACAGCAACAGTGCGATCAGGCCGATCGTCAGCGCGATGGCTGCGAAAATCATCCGCTTGCGTTGCGCATCGTCCTTTGGCGAGCGATTGTCATTGGTCATCGGTCGATCTCCGTCCGCGGCTGCGTCATTGCAGACCTCTAGCGGCACATGCAGTTCGTCTGACATATAGTGCTTCATGCGCCTGCTGAAAACGTCATCAAGAAACAAACTGCTGAAACCGTTGCAATGCTAGTCCGCTCACCTTATCGCATTGGTCTCGATCTGGGCGGCACCAAGATCGCTGGAATTCTGCTCGGCCCAGATGATCGGGTCATTGCCGAGACCCGCCGCCCGTCGCCGCGGGATGATTACAATGTGACCGTTACGACCATTGCCGACATGGTAGCAGAACTGAGTCAAGCTGACCCGCATGCTTCCGTCGGCATCGGCATGCCGGGATCGATATCACCACGGACCGGCCTGGCTCAAAACGCGAACTCGACTTGGCTTAACGGCAAACCGTTGCATCGCGACCTCGAAGCGCGTCTCGGCCGCGCCGTGAAGCTTTCCAATGACGCCAATTGCTTTGCTCTCTCGGAAACTCATGATGGGGCGGCGACTGGGGCGAGCAGCGTATTCGGCGTCATCATCGGCACCGGCGTGGGCGGTGCCATCGTGATCGAGGGCGCATTGCTGGAAGGCCGCCACGCGATGGCCGGCGAATGGGGTCACACGCCGTTACCATGGCTGAGGCCCGACGAGTTTCCAGGTCCGGTCTGCTGGTGCGGACGCAATGGCTGTCTTGAGACGTGGGTGTCTGGGACAGGCCTGGCAGCTGATCACGCCCGTGTGACCGGAGACAGGATGACAGGCGAAATCATTGTGGCTCGCGCGGCCGCCATTGATCCGGCAAGCCAAGCAACATTGCACCGCCATGCAGACCGCCTCGCGCGTGGTCTCGCGATGATTGCCAACATCCTCGATCCCGAACTCATTGTGCTCGGCGGCGGATTGTCTCGATTGCAGCATCTCTATGGAGTGCTGCCGGCCTTGATGAAACCCCATATGTTTACTGATCACCCAACTCCTGAGATACGATCGCCACGCTGGGGCGACGCCAGCGGCGTCCGCGGCGCGGCACGGCTTTGGGCCTGATAGCCGTGATATCCTTTGAGAAATCGCCTCGGCACGACGAGCTGCAACTGATCCATACAGGCTAAGGTGGCGTAGGCTTTGTTGGAAGAATTGGACGCGTGAGTTAAATGGCTCGTAGCACCACTGCCGTCGTTGGATCTGGAATTGCAGGCATGTCTGCTGCGTGGCTGCTGTCGAAAACCCACGACGTCACACTCTACGAGAAAGACGGGCGCCTCGGTGGTCACTCCAACACAGTTGTGGTTGCGGCACCTGAAGGACCAATTGCCGTCGACACCGGCTTCATCGTCTACAATACGGCGTGCTACCCAAATCTGATTGCATTGTTTGAGCATTTGGGCGTACCGACGGCTGCCACAAAAATGGGCTTTGCCGTTTCGCTGGACAACGGCCGCTACGAGTATTCCGGCACTGGCGCCATGGGACTGTTTGGCCAACCCGGCAATCTGGTAAACCCTGCACATTGGCAGATGGTGCGTGATATCTGGCGCTTCTTCAAAAACGCCCATGTGCTGGCACCCGGCGATGTCGCAAACACCCAGTCACTCGGCGACTGGCTCCAGGAGCACAACTACTCGCGTGCTTTCGTCGACCTGCACATCCTG